>NZ_JBEXXQ010000014.1:0-18565 GCF_040630525.1 Streptomyces sp. NPDC005799 | reverse complement strand
CCGTTGCGCGTTTTATTAAAACCCCCCCCCCTATGCGTGGGGGCCGCCCCGCCCAAAAACCCCCCCCACCCCCCCCCCCCCGGGCCGGCGCCTCGGGGCGGACATCGCCGCCAGGTCGTCGGGACTCTCCCGCTACGTGACCCCGGCCGACCGCACCGCCCTGGTGACCTCCCACCTCGACGTCCAGCCCCAGAACGTCCTGGTCGGCCGGGACGGCCCGGTCCTGATCGACTGGGACAACGCGGGACCGACGACACCGGCACGGGAACTGGCGTCGGTGGTGTTCGCCTGGTCGGGCAGGAACCGCCCGAACCCGGACGCGGCCCGGCACCTGGTCCGGGCGTACGTGGCGGCAGGGGGCCCCGGAACGATCCGCACCCCACACGCCTTCTCCATGCTCCTCGCGACCAGCCTGAACTACGTCCATGTCCAGGCGGAAGCAGCGGTGGACCAGACGAAGACACCGGACGAACGGGCGTTCGCGGACGATCAGGTACGTACCTCCCTCACCGCCCTCCCTGACCTCCCCACGCTCTCCCTCCTGATCAAGGAACTCGCCCCGGAGTGGTGACCAACGCTCCAACCGGCCCCACCACCAGCCGCTACACTGTCACCGGTGACCCGGCCACCGGCCGACCACCAGATCCCAGCCTTCGTAGCTCAGGGGATAGAGCACCGCTCTCCTAAAGCGGGTGTCGCAGGTTCGAATCCTGCCGGGGGCACCAGCCAAAACGGCCCGGACCGATCATGGTCCGGGCCGTTTTGACGGCACCATTTGACGGCAGTCGCGTCTCAGGCGCCCGGAAGACGGCGCTTGAGCAACCGGTCCATGTGGCTGATCGCCTCTCGCTGGGTGTCGTGCACGACGTGCGTGTAGACGTCCATCGTGATGCTGATCTGGCTGTGCCCGAGGATCTCCATGATGACGCGCGGCGCGACGCCGGCAGCCGTCAGCAGCGTGGCGCAGCCGTGCCGGGCATCGTGCAGCCGGACCACCCTCAGCTCCGCATCGGCGGCGACCCGCGTGAACGACCGATAGACGTTGCGCGGCTCCACCGGCCGGCCGTTCCGCGTGGCGAAGACGTAGCCCTTCTCGGACCACGCGGTTCCCGTGCGCGCGAACGCATCCCGCTGCCTGAGCCGGTGCCAGCGGAGCGGAGCGATGCACAGGGCGGGCATCGGCACCACGCGCTTGCGGCGGCTCTTGGGGTCGTCGTCGTACAGCGCGCCGCGCCGGCGCTGCGTCTGGTGGCGCACGTGCAACACCCGGTTGTCGAGGTCGATGTCCGACCAGCGCAGCCCCACCAACTCCCCGCGCCGCAGGCCCATGGCGATGGCCAGGACGAACGCGGCGTACAGCGGGTCTCGCCGCGCAGCTTCCAGGAACGTCAGCGTCTCGTCCAACGACCACGGTTGGATATCCCGCATCTTCACCCGGGGCGGTTCCACGAGGGCCGCGACGTTCCGTGTGATCAGTTCCTCCCGTACGGCCGCCGTGAGCGCGGTACGGAGCACGCGGTGCGCCTCCTTCGCAGTCGCGGCCGTGTTGGCACTCTGCATGCGGGTGGTGAAGCGCCGGACGTCGGCGACGCTCAGCGACTCCAGCCGCTTCGTACCCAGCAGAGGGATCAGGTACAGGCGCACATGCGTCTCGTACTTGTCGTACGTGCTCAGCTTGCGGCGCGGCTCGACGTAGTGCGCCAGCCAGTACGGCAGCCACTCGGAAAGCTTGGCGGAACGGGTGGGCGTCGGGATGCCCTGACGGGCGCGGCGCACGAGTTCCTGCCGCTTCTCGTCGCACTCTTCCCAGGTGTTGCCGTAGACCGTCTTACGGGCGCGCGTGCCATCCGGTTGAGGGACGTACACGCGGGCCTCGAAACGTCCGTCCTTGCGCTGCCAAATGCTGCCAGCGCCGTTGGGGTTCCTCTTTCGCTGAGCCATCAGGCTGCGTTCTCCTCAAGTCGGTTGTGCATGTAGTGGCGTACGGCGTCGACCGGGATGCGGCGTGCGCGGCCGGACGTGTAGCTCGGGAGCTGCTTGGAACGGATCAGGTCGTAGACCTTGCTGCGGCTGAGCTTCAGAGCGGTCATGACCTCCGGAACGGTCAGGGCTTGGGGATCGGTCGGGACGAGGGTGAGCACGTCGAAACCTCCGAGGGGGCGGGGCCTGCGTCGGCCCCCTTGTGGGAAGTCCGCTACTTCCGCTACCGCCGCTACCGCGCAGGTCAGGGGCCTGTTCGGGGTAGCGGGAAGGGGTAGCGGTAGCGGATGGGTAGCGGCGGGGTAGCGGCTCCGGATGTCGGTTGCCGCTACCCCGTTGTCGCTGGTCAGGCCACGTTTTCCGTGCCGGGTAGCGGAGGTAGCGGACTTTCCGGGGGTGGGGGGCAGTAGCGGGCCCACGCGTCGTGCAGATCGGCGGCGTAGTAGCCCTTGAGGACGCTCCCGGCGGTCTTGATGTTGCGGGAGGTGATCGGCTCGGTGTCGGCCGTCATGTACTCAGCGAGCATCTTCGACAGGCGCCGGTTGTCGAGCGGCTTGCCGTGCAGGTCAGCCCACGGAGCGTCATCCAGGGCGTTGAGCCGGTCGAGGATCGCGACCGTGGGCAGGCGGTCGATGCCGACCATGACGTGGTCGCGCAGGTCGGTCAGCAGCCGCACCCCGAGGCTGCCTTTGTCGTTGGCCTTGGACGCGGTGACCAGGACAACGCAGGCTTCACGGGCCCGGTCGGGCCAGTCCCCGCCGGCTGCGTCCGCGATCGCCAGCAGCGGTTCCCACACGTCGGCGGGCCGGTCGGTGACGCCCTCGGGCATGGCCGGCCACACGTTCATGACCCGCTCGCTGACCTGCTCTGCCCAGGTGGCGAGCCGGTCGCGCAGGGCGAACCCTTCCTTCTCGTGGATGCGGGTGCGGTAGGGCTCGATCTTCTCGTTGCGGGCCCTGCGGCGCATGCGGATGTTGACGGAGCGGTCCCGGATCGTGTCGGGCAGGTAGCCAAGCCCGGCCACGGCGACGGCGGCGTAGGAGTGGAAAGCCTGCACGGTCTGGTTGGCGCCGTCTCCCACGCAGCGGAACATCGGCCGATTGCGGCGGTGTCCTGCGTTGATGAATCCCCGGAGCTGCTCGTTCTCCCCGGCCTTGGGGCCGAAGATGGTGTCGATCTCGTCGAAGAGGATCGTGGGCCGCTTGCCGTCGACGCCGGCCACCGCACGGAAGAGCGCGGCGGCGGAGGCATCGACAGCGGCCATCGGGTTGGGCACGAGCGTTTCCACGATCTCCAACGCACGGGACTTCCCGGACCCCGGCTCGGGGGACAGGAACGCGAGACGCGGGGTGGACTCGAAGCAGTCGAGCAGGTGCGCGTGAGCGTCCCACAGGACCACGGCCACGTAGGCGGCCTCGTGCGGGAAGACGTTGAAGCGACGGTGGAAGGCTTCCACCTCGTTGAGCAGCGCGGCGCCGTCGATGGCGGTCATGCGGCGTGCCTCCCTTCACACGGCGGGGCGAGCGCCCCGGTGCAGGCGGAGCGGTGGGCGTCGTACTCGGTGACCAGCGCGGCGATGGCCACCGGGCCGGTAGCGGTGCCGGTCAGCCCGCAGCAGCAGGCGTAGGCGGCGGTGGGCAGTGCGCCGGGGCGCGTCGACCAGCGGGCGCCGTCGTAGTGGTGCCGGTAGACCGGCGGGGCGAAGATCCGGATACCGGGCGCCTCCGGGGTCGGGTCAGCTCCCGGCCGGACCTGGGACCGGTTCGGGAGAAGGGCAGTTACGACGCCCTGACGGGCGGCGCCTGTCAGCCCGCCCACAGCCGCCGTATCCACAGGCTGTGGGGCGGCGTGCGGTCCGGCGGCGGGGGCGGTGGGGCAGTCCAGGCGGGGGGAGTTGGGGCCGGTCATGAGGCTGCCTGCCGTGGCGTGGCATGAGCGATGACCCAGTCCATGGCGCTGCGGATGGTCGTGCGGCACTCGGCCGGCGGGAGTCCGGTAGCCTCCCCCGCCGCCTGGATTGCCTGCTCTGCCACGTGCCGGGGGAGGTGGCCCCACGCGACGAACCGGGCCACCTTGCAGGCGCTCTTGTGGAGCGTGTTGTTGCGGCCGTTCGGCCCGCCCTCGGCCGCCGCTTGGATGACGGCGCATTCGCGTTCGAGAGCGGTGTTCGCCGCGCGCGTCCCGTCCCGCACGGGCGCCAGTTCCACGTGTGCGGGCTTGGGCGGCGCAGCGAGCAGGGAAGCCAGCCACGCGGGCAGCGGGGCCACCGGAGCATCGTCGGTGACCTCGTATGTGCCGTCGGGGGTAGTGCTGCCCGGGGCGACGACGTATCCGCCCCACGCGCGGGTGTCGATGTGCTTGCCGAGCCGGTCCGCGCTGTTCTTCAGCCGCACGCCGGGCGGGGCGGTGAAGTACAGGTGCTCCCCACCGCGCGCGGTCCGCACCCGGTAGGTGCGAGGGACGGTCTGTCCGGTGCGCTCGCAGAGCGCCGCAAGGGAAGTTGCGCCGTCAGGCGCTCCTTTTGGCTCTTCGGGCTTGAGCACGTCCAGGTCGATGACGAGCAGTCCGGCCGGTCCGGTTGCGATCCCGACGTTGTAGGGGCGGGCGCCCCATGTGGCGTGGATCAGCTCGGGGTTGGTCGTTGCGCGCTGTTCGGGCTTGCGGTGCCCGTTGGCGCAGCGTCCGGTGCGCGGGCATGCGCGCTCGGGGTGTCCGGCCGGCCGCTTGGCCCACGGGTGCAGGGGGATGACGGGCCAGTTGCGCTCAGCAGCGCTCAATGCGGAAGCGAGTAAGAGCGAGCAGGCCGGATTGCTCGTCATGGTGGTGCCGGGTTGGGGCATGCTGGATGTCTCCAGTTCGATTGCGTGGGCTGGATTGGCGGCGGCCCCGATTCATTGGCGTGAGGGGGCCGCCGTTGTCGTGCGCGGGAGTGGTCAGGCCGCTTCCTGGCCGGGCAGGAGCATGCCGTCGTCGCTCTTGACCAGGGCGCCCGTACCGGTGAGGGTCTTGATCTCGCGGGACACGGTGCCCTTGTTGATTCCGGTCCGGTCGGTGATGTCCCGCAGGGTCCGCGCCCCGTCCTGCACGGCCCGCAGCACCCGGTCCCGGTTCGACTCCGACGCGGTCGCGGGCACCGTTGCGCCGGTCGGATCGGCCGACTCCTTGACCAGCCGGAGGGTGCTTCCGGTCGGTGCGGAGGTGGTGCGTTGCCATATGGGCCGGTCGGGCAGGGCGATGACGTCCGCCGGGGAGAACGCGCGGGTGCTGATCGGATGCGGCTTGGCCTTCGGTCCCGAGCGCAGCATGGCCACGCCGGGCATGGGCAGTTCGTGCGCGTGCCAGCCCTTCTCCGTGGCGTCCTCACCGAACACGACTCGGGACTCACCGGACGTGCTGAGCGCGAGGGCGGCCCGGTAGGTGATCTGCGCGCTGATCTGCGGGTCGATACCGCCGTTGCGGTCCATGGTCGGCTTCTGCGTCGCCCAGATCAGGATGATCTCGGCCGCGCGCGCCATGCGGGCCAGGGTCCGCAGGTTCTCCATGATCCGGCCCCAGTCCGGATCCCCCGCATCGTCCTTCGTAGGCTTGGCCCGGGTGGCGGCGGACATGGAGATGACCTCCGCGCCCTCGTCCACGAACACGGTGATCCGGGGCCGCTCAGCACTGATGGCGATGACGTCCTGGCCGCGCGGGATGAGCGCCAGCCGCTCGTGCATCTCCGCCACCAAATCGTCGGTCACCTCCAGCACCTCATCCGGGGTGATGGCGGTGCGGGCGCGGTGCTGCCAATTCATGGCCTCCACCCGCTTGGGATCGATGACCACCAGCCGGTGATCCGCCGCCTCCGAGCCCTCCGCGAGCAGGGCCCGAGTCGACCACGACTTGCCCGACCCAGACGTGCCCGCGACCAGCATCCGCCGCCCGAGCGGGACCATGACCGGCTCACCCGTGACGGTGTCGACGCCCCACGGGGCGCCGGGCGTCCAGCCGGTCAGGTCGATGCCATCGGCCGCACTGCGGGTCCGCAGCGTGATCGTGGCCCGGTCCCCGTGGCTGCCCGAGGTGATCTCCATGCGCAGGTCGGTGCGCGCCCCGAGCAGGGCCCGGATCTCATCCGCCTTCGCACGGAACGTCTTCGGCGTCCACCGGCCATCCAGGCGCACGTGCGAGACCAGACCGGCCGGGGTCAGCTTGGCCGGCGTCGGCACCGTGCCCGACAAGCCGCGGGCATCCGCGTTGGTCACCCAGAACGACGGGTCCAGCCGCGAAGCCAGGCGCCGCTCCTCCGCCGTCATCCCGTCATCCAGGCGCACCGACGGCTGACGGCGCCCCAGCCACAACCCGGCGACGTTCAACCCGATGAGCCCGGCGGAGACGGACGCCGGCCACACGGTGAGCGCGTGCGTGGCCTCCGTCATCAGCCACGACGCCAGCCCGCTCGGCACCGTGTGCGCCGCGTGCGTCTGCACCGCGCGGGCCGCGAGGGTGGCCGGGTAGTTCTTCCGCGCCGCCTTGAGCACCGCACGGGCTTGGCTGTGGTGCTGCCGGGCGGCCTTGTCCGCGGTGCGCGCGGCCCGACGGGTCGCCGACAGCGGATTGTTGGACGCCTTGCGGGCCGCGCTGCGCTGATTGCGGGCCATCGCCGCCGTGGAACGGGCGGAGTTGTGCTCCCGCTGCGCCGCCATCAGCGCCTTGAGGTTCTCCGGCGTCCGCAGTTGCGTCCGGCGTTCGGCCTCGCGGTCCCAGCGGGCCGCGAACGGGGCGTACATCGGCGCGAGCGCGTCCAGCGCGGTGTTGGTCGTTGTGGTGGTGGTCGACCATGCTTGCTTCCAGTCCACGAAAGGGTCCCTTCAAGACCGTGGATGAGGGCCGGTGCGCCGTTGCGTGGCGTCACCGGCCCGTCCGATTTGGGATGGTTGGTGCTGCCGGTTGCGTCGACAACGCCAGTTGAGCCCCCGCAACCGCTTCTGACCTGTGAAGTTGCGGGGTTGCGCCGTTCCGGGGAGAGGGGCCCTACGCGCACGCGCGCGTAGAGGGCCCGAAAACGCGGTCACAGAGCGTCTCTGTGAGGCCGTGGACGGCCGTTCGCGGTCCCGGGGGTCTCAACCCACACGGGAGGGGGATCGGACGCTCTACGGGCCTCCTACGGCCTCACCCCTCTCGGGGATGGAAGGCCGTAGGCGAGAACTCTGGTGCCTCGCTGGTCACTTGCTCTTGGACCGGGCGAGTTTGATGGTGACGCCGCCCGCGCTGACGGGCCCGGCGGCGCCGGCGATGACGGTCGCGGTGTGGGAAGCGACGTCCATGAGCCAGCACAGAGCGGCGACCACACCCCAGGTACCGAGCGCGGCGGCGCCAGCGATGGCGAACGGCAGCAGCAGACGCTGCCAGGGGAAGGACGCGGCGCTGTTGTCCTCGATGACGAAGACGACCGGTTGACCGGTGGCTTCGGCGCGACGGTAGACGTCAGCGGGAATGTGCGGGGCGATGATCCCCGGCGGGTCACGGTGGGCCATCAGGGCTCTCCCTCGGGTCAGTTGGAGTCGGCGCAGGGCACGCACGCACCGAGTGCGGCGGGGATGACGTATCCGGCATCACGCCGGCACGCGGGGCAGATCCGCCGGGCGCGGTTGGCCCGGGCGAGCGCGGCCCACCGGCCGGGCGTCATCGGCCGGACGGGCTTCGCGCAGTCGATGCGGTAGAGGTAGGCGACCAGCGGGCCCCGCCGGCGGCGCGGGCGCCGGAGTTCGGCGGCCACGTCCTGACCACCCGGGCGCAGCCCCATCGCACGAAGCTGCCGACGGGTCGCCAACCCGTCAGGGGCGAGCCGCCACCGGTACACAGGCAAAGACCCACTCGCCGGAGTGGCGGTCATCCGTGACTCGTTCCGGCGAGGTCAACGGGAACGCCGTTGACGCTCCCGCGCAGTTCGGCGTAGCGGGTCGAGACCCAGCCGACCGACCAGCCGCACAGCTCGGCAGCCTGACGCACCGACAGGCCCTCGGCATGGGCGGCGGCCACGATGGCGCGCGCGTCGTCCTCCGGGAGCTTGTCCGCGACCGGGCCGCCGGACAGCAGCGCGGCGCGTTCACGCGCGGCCCGCTCCTCCCGCTCCGCCCGTTCACGGCGCTCTTGCTCCACGCGCTCCCGCCGCTCGCGTTCGGCGCGTTCGGCGGCCTGGCGTTCACGGCGTTCACGCTCCACCCGGAGCTGTTCACGCTCGCGCTCCTGGCGTTCACGCTCCTCACGCTCGGCACGCTCGCGGGCCTGCTCGCGCTCGCGTTCCTCGCGCCGTACAGCGGCCTCCCGCTCGGCCTGTTCACGAGCCATGCGGGCCTCGTGCTCACGCTGTTCACGCGCCAGCGCCGCCGCGTGCTCGCGCTCCTCACGGGCCCGCCGCGCGGCCTCCTCGCGCCGCTCGATCGCGGCCCGCTCACGGGCCTCCCGCTCCGCTTGCTGCTTGACCTCCAGCGCCAGCACAGCGGCGGTGATCGCGCGCCGGTAGGCAAGCCCAGTCTCCGCCGTGACGATCAGCAGCAGCGGCGCCACCGCGTGCACAGCCACGCCCACCAGGTCGTTCTTCAAGGCGGAGTCGGCGACGTTGAGGGCGAGCGTCATGCAGCCGGTCATCCACCGCAACGCGACCGGCCACTTACCGCCGTGACCCCCGAGCCGGGCGAGGACCGCGTCCAGCCGCACGACGATGACCACCGCCGCATCGACTACGAGGGGCAGAATGGGGGCCGTCCAAGCCCACCGATCGGGCGTGTGCGCGGCGGCCAGCGGGGTCACCGTGAGGATCGAATAGAGCATCGCGCCCGCCACGATCAGCCACGTGCCGACGCTCAGCGCCTTCTCCGCTGAACGGACATGAACGGCGTTCACGTGATCACCTCCGCCCGTGAACGGACCCGGATCGCGGCGATCAGCACGACCGGGGAAGCAGGGTCGTCGGGCGTTTCGCTGTCCTCGGTCCACGTCCACTCAGCGCCCGCAACCGGCTCGAAGCCGAGCGCGTTGAGCGCGTTCGTACGGTCCGTGAACGTCGGCACCGAACGCCCGAACCGGTACTCCGGCCAGGCTTCGGTGGTGTTCAGCAGCACCACGTACAGGCGCCAGCGGCCGGCACGCACGGACATCTGCGCGGTGAACTCCCGCGCCGTCTCACATCCGTTCACGCCGCGCCGCCCCGGTGCGCGTCCGTCGCCTGCTGCGCCAGCACGGCCAGCAGCCGACGACGGGCCCGGCGGATACGCCGGACGTCCAGCTCCGTCGGGGTGCGGTCGATGGTGATGATCTGCGCGTCCAACAGATCGACGTCCGCGAGGATCGCGGGCATCTCCCGGTCGATGGCGTCCAGCTCAGCGTTCGTCGGCTCCATGAAGTCGGCGAACGCGGTAACAGCGTCCTGAACAGTGACGATGTGTTCCATTGGGTCTTGTTCCTCTCAGACAGGAACGGCCCGAACAGTGGCCCCGGTGTTCCAGCACCGGGGCCACGCGCCGTTGAAGTCGGTAGATCCGGCTCCCCTCAGCGCTGCTCGTACGAGACGAGCAGCGGAGGCAACCGGCCGCAGCGAACGCCGCGAGGGTCGATGCGCGACCTAGCCGCGCGGTCCGTCTTTTCGACTCGGGGAGACGGGGCCCACCTATGCAGTTCTCAAGCGACCACCAGCGCGGGGCCCCAACTGCACGAGCCATCCCGATCCGGAACCGCTCCTCACAGAGGAGGAACGGCGTCACACATACAGACTGGACCGGTGGACCGGTCCAGTCAAGCGATGAAAACGGAGTTGGGCGACCACAGTCGGGGTTTCTGCAGCTCAGAGGCTATGACGATGCATCAAAAAAAGCTGGACCGGCGGACCGGTCCAGCTCGATTCAGGCGAGTTGCCTACATGGCGTAGGTGTCGACCTGCTCGAAAAGCGAGGACGGCGTGACGCCTTCCTCGCAGACCAACGGACGGCCGTCCCCGTCGTATGCCGTGTGGAGTAGCACGGCGACCGCAGTGCCCGGCGCTACCTGCAAGCGGTCAGCCTCCGTGTCCGTAGCGAGGCGGACTGTGGTGATGTCCACTCCCTCGACTGGGTACCGGCCGGTCTGCCGACGCACGTAGCGGGTCGTGCCCTCGGCGATGGGAGCGGTGTCGGCGAGGCGAGGTGATGCCTCCGCGATCTCCGGGGGGAACCACGCCTCCACGCAGCTATTCGGGGTTCCATCCGGGAGTTGCAGGACGCGGATGCGTCGCAGTGCCTGCACTCCGGAGGAGATCCCAAGCGCATTGGCGACGCGGGTAGGAGGTTCCGCCCAGTCGGGCGTACCGATCCGCAAGAACGGCATTCCGCCCAAGATGCGAGCCGACCCGGCTCGGCGAGCGCCGGCGGGGCGGGCAACGGGTGTTTCTGTGACGACGAAACCGGTGCCCTGCTTGGCCACCACCACGCCATCGTTGCGGAGCACGTCCACGGCCTTGATGGCGGTGGCCCGTGACACGCCCCACTGCTCGGCCAGATCACGGCCGGATGGGATGGTGGCACCGGGGGCGTACTCACCAGCGGCGATGCGGGCGCGCAGAGACTCGGCGATCTCTTCGTACTTCAGAACGGCCATGGCTTCCCCTACTCCGCACACTGGACTGGTCCACCGGTACACAGGATACTTCGACCATGTCGAATCTCGAATTGGCTCCCTCCGTGATGCGGTTCTACGGCGAGACAGTGAACGAGGACAGCCGCCTGCGCAGGTCGGCAGACGGACGTATGGAGTTGTTGAGGACTCAAGAACTCCTCCGACGCTTCTTGCCTCCCGCGCCGGCGCGCGTGCTCGACGTGGGAGGGGGGACCGGGATTCATGCTGAATGGCTGGTGAAGGACGGCTACGACGTCACGCTCGTGGACCCCGTGCCCCGTCATGTCGAGATCGCGGCGGCCGTGTGCCCGGCGATCGTGGGTGACGCTCGCGATCTGCGCGAGCCGGACGACAGTTTCGACGTTGTACAGCTCCTCGGGCCGCTGTACCACCTTCCCGACCCTGACGATCGGCGCAGGGCACTGGCGGAAGCCTGCCGCGTGGTGAAGCCGGGCGGACTGGTCGCTGCGGCTGCAATCAACCGTTACGCGTCGCTCTTTGAGCACGTCACGTACGCCCACCTGCACACCGAACGGATTCGTGACTCCGTTGCCACGATTCTTGAGACGGCCGTCTATGACGGTGTCCGAGGCTTCACCTTGTCCTACTTCCACCGGGCTGAAGAGCTTGTGGCGGAGTTGACGACCTCCGGATTTACGGATGTGCAGGTCTTCGGGATCGAGGGGCCCGCGTGGTCGCTCGTGAAGACTGCCGAGCAGCAGCCGGGCGAGGGGCCCACGGACGAGCTGATCACCTCCGCCATGGAGGCGGCGCGCATGGCAGAGCCGTACCCGGAATTGCTTGCTGCCAGTTCACACCTACTGGCCGTGGGCAGGGCTCCCGCTTAGGCGCTGATCGGTGACGTACCCCCCGTTGAAGCAGGCGAGGGGAAGCAGTCGAGTGACGGCAGTCTTTGACGGCAACACCAGTGCACGTTGCCGTACTGGGAGGACCGACCGCACCCCGTTCACAGGAGACGAACAAGCCTCACCGCTGACCAGCAGAACGGCCGGATGATCTCCTAAAGCGGGTGTCGCAGGTTCGAATCCTGCCGGGGGCACAACAAAATGCTAGATAATTGGACATAGCACCCGTCGGCGAGGATCACAGACGGGTGCTTTTGTCCTAGATGGGAACCTGATGGGAACGGCACGATGGGTAACGAGTAGTAACCCTTCGTCGATTACCTCATGGTTGCCTTTCGTGGCTTCATCATGATCTAGGGGTAATTGCCAGCCCCGGCGAACTACTCTCTGGGCGACGCCCAGCGGAGCGGAAGCACCTGGCTCGCGCATCTGGAGAATCCACCGGCGAAAGCGGCGCTCACCGCTTCGACCACCCTGGCGCACACCCGCCCGGCGTCCCGCGCCTCGGGTCCATACTGCGTGCGCACGAAGCACCCGCCGCGCTTCCTGGTGTACCGACCTCGGGGGTTGCAGGTCGCGCCGAGATCCCGCCAGCGGGCGCCGTCGACCACTCCGACCGCGAGGTGCGGTCCGGCCAACTCCTGTCCCAGGAAAAGGAGATGGGTGTAGCTCTCCTCGGGGGACGGTTTGAGCTGGGAGAATGCCTTTGCGGGTGATGGTGGCGTGGTCGGGTCTCTACCGTGTTGGGTGGAGGAGGCGACGCTGATGGGGTCGTTGATCGAGGAGTTGGAGGCGCGGGAGGCGGCGGCCCGTGCCCGGGTGGAGGCCCTGGAGGCCGAGACCGTGGAGTTGACCGCGCGTCTTGAGGGTGAGCGGGAGGCGTGGTCGCGGTTGCGGATCACGCGGGAGACGGTGGCCGAGGTGATCGCGGATCTGGCTGGAACCGGGCACTCGACCTGCCGCACGCACTCGTGGAGTGGGTGACGATGCTGATCGTCACCCGTGAGGGTGACCGACGCTGCAAACTGGGGCCGTCCGAGCGTGCGGTGATCGCTCTCGCGTACCTGCGCCGGCACGATCCCCTGGCTCAACTCGCCGCGGGCTTCCGTATCTCCGTCGGCACCGCCCACGCGTACGGCACCACCGTCGTCGAGCACCTGGCCGACAAGGCGCCGGGGCTGCTGAAGGTCCTGCGCGAGACAGACCCCGACTATGTTCTTGTGGACAGGCACACTCGCCGAGTGCGACCGGGTCGGCGACGGGCGCGCGGACTACTCGACGAAGCACAAGCGGCACGGTGTGAACGTGTAGGTCATGACGGATCCGGCCGGTCGCACGCTGTGGCTCTCACCTGCCCTGCCCGGCCGAACGCACGACCTGACCGCCGCCCGCACCCACAAGATCATCCAGATCTGCGAGCGCCAGGGCGTCCCCGTCCTCGCCGACATGGCCTACATCGGCGCGGGCGAGTGGGTCACCACCCCCAAACGCCGGCCGCCCCAGGGCGAACTCACCCCGACCGAGCAGACGGCCAACCGGGCTCTGTCCGCGGCCCGTGTGCCCGTCGAACGCGGAATCGCCCACCTGAAATCCTGGCGAATCTTCCGCAGAGCCCGATGCAGCCCCAACCGCATGACGTCAATCATCAAGGCCGTCCTCACCCTGGAGCGGCACCGCTGAAAACCCTCACTGAGTTGGGTCGACAACGCGCTTGCCTCGGGCGTGGCCGGTCTCGACCGCGCGGTGGGCGTCCTGGACGGCGCTCAGCGGGTAGACCTGCTCGACCACCGGGCGCAGTTCGACGCGGTCCACATATCCGACCAGGGTCTCCAGGTCGTCGCGCCGCATCTTCTCGGACATGAAACGCATCCGGGGTCCGGGGAGCAGTACGGAGAGCAGGGCGAACGGCAGGCCCTTCATGGTCATGGTGACGGCGCGACCTCCCCTGCGCACCATCCGGTGGTACTGACGCGCGGAGCCTCCGTGACAGTCCACGAGCGCGTCGAACTCCCCTTTCAGGGCGCCGGGCTTGATCGAGTCGTAGTCGAGGACCTGGTCGGCTCCGAGCTCACGGCAGAAGTCTGCATTGCGGGCACTCGCGACGGCCGTGACGCTCGCGCCCATGGCCTTGCCGAGCTGGACGGCGGTGCTGCCGACTCCGCCGCTGGCGCCGACCACCAGAAGCCGCTGGCCGCTCTGCAACCGCAGCCCGTCCCGCAGGACCTGCAGAGCGGCGAGGCCGACGGCCGGCAGCGCTGCCGCCAAGACGAAGTCGATGGTGGTGGGCGCCGCCGCCACCTGCTCCGGTCTCGCGACGAGGTACTCGGCAACGGCACCGGTCCTGCGCATGCGGACGCCCAGGAAGCCCCATACCCGCTGCCCGGGTTCCAGACCGTCGACGTCCGGGCCGAGCGCGGCCACCTCTCCCGCGTAGTCCACGCCGGTCCCGCGGGGGAAGGACCCCAGCCGGAGCCGTCGCAGCTGGGTGTCGATGGGATTGACGCTGGCCGCGTGCACCTTCACGAGTACCTGTCCGCGCGCCGGAGTCGGCACAGGGACATCGCGGATCTGCAGCACTTCCGGCCCACCGGAGCGGTTGATCTGAGCTGCTCTCATCGTGCCATTCGGCATGGTCATGCTCCTGTCTGAATTGTCGAACGCGGGGTCGGCCACTGGCCAGGAGCGCGTCGCGGACGCCTCTTGCGGCTGCGGCCTTCTGCGGGGGGTGCGGCCAGCAGGGAGGCGGACCGGGCTTCGCGGCTTCACCACTGACGAAGTCGGGCAGCGGCACCTCGGGTAGCTGGCCTTCGCCGATGGAGGCAGGACGGCGGGGTTGTCGTCAGGGGAAACGGGTTGGGACGGAACCAGCTGTGGGGGCCTAAGCGGGGATCGTCATAACGGTGCAGTCGACACCTTGATCGCGCCACCTGTTCTGTGGCACGGCGGTCCACCGGCCTGAGGTGGATCGCGGCGGCGTCAGACCGAGTCCTCGGTCTGGATGTTGCGGACCACGTCGAGCGCATCGTTGACGTGTTGGTCCGTGTTGGTCAGTGAGTTGAAGACATGCAGGACCATCCCCTGACGGTCGATGACGTAGGTGACCCGGCCCGGGATGATGCCCAACACGCTAGGCACGCCGAAGTCCTTGCGTACCTGCCCCTTCTCATCGCTCAGCAGTGTGAAGGGCAGGTTGTGCCGGGCGGCGAAGGCCGCGTGCTTGTCCACCGAGTCGGAACTCACGCCGATGACCTCGGCTCCGGCGTCGGTGAAGGCCTCGTGGCTGTCCCGGAAAGCACACGCCTCTGCCGTGCAGCCGCGGGTTTCGTCCTTGGGATAGAAGTACAGAACGACTACCCCGTCGCCGAGCCGGTCGTACAGCCGGGCCGGTGCACCGGAACCACGCCTTCGCCGTCGCGCGCCTGCGCCAGTTCCTCGACCGGGTCGAAGCCGTTGCGCCGCATCTGCAGCGGCAACTCCGGCGTTTCCGTCATCGTCTGTCCACTCTCCTGGTTGTTGTCCTGGTTGTTGTGGAGCACTCTGTGTCGGCGCCACGTCAGACCGACAAGGCGGCCGCATAGGACACGCCGGTCAGGTCCTCCGAGAGCTGCCACAGTCGCCGCGCGGTCTCCGGGTCCTCGGCCGCGGGGTCGGGATGGAGCGTCGTGGGATGTCCCCGCAGGTGCCGGAAGCCGTCGGGACCGAAGAGCTGTCCACCCTCGACAGTGGGCGCGGTCGCCGCGTACAACGTGGCCAGGGCGCCCGACGCGGCGTCCTGGGCGACCAGTGCGCGGCCGAGTGTGACGAAGGTCCGCAGGAGGCCGGTCGGGCCACTGGTCATCAGGTTTGTGGCCGAGAAGCCGGGTTGGGCCAGCAGGCTGCGCACCGGGCTGCCCGCCGCGCGCAGGCGACGGTCGAACTCCAGGGCGAACACGACCTTGGCGAACTTGGACTGCCGGTAGAACTGCATCGGCGCGTACGAGGTGGCGCCGGTCAGGTCGTCGAAGGGGATCCGGGCGCCGTGGTGCAGGGCCGAGGTGACGGTCACCACCCGCGGATCGCGGCCGGCGTGCAGCAGGTCCAGCAGGAGGCCGGTGAGGGCGAAGTGGCCCAGATGGTTGCTGGCGAACTGCACCTCCTGCCCGTGCCGGTTCAGCGTGCGGGGCGGCGCCATCACGCCGGCGTTGTTGACCAGGACGTCCACGCCGGTCCCGCGGTCATGCATCCCGGCGGCGAACGCCCTGACGGAGTCCAGGTCGGCCAGGTCCAGACGCCGTACTTCCAGGCGCGCACCGGGCTGGACATCGCCGATCTCCGCGGCGGCTCGACGCCCCTTGTCCTCGTCGCGCACGGCCAGTACGACGTGCGCCCCGTGCCGGGCGAGCTCTCGGGCGGTGGCCAGACCGAGGCCGCTGTTGGCGCCGGTCACAACGGCCGTCCGGCCGTTCAGGTCAGGGATTCTGTCAGCGGTCCACTTGTTGTCTACCATGGTTCCCAGACTGCCATTAATGACTCAGTGTGTCAAACTTTTCCTGGTGAGACTGAACTAGCGCGATGTAACATAGGGTGGTGGATACGACCAGAACTCCCGCGGTCAACCTGGCCGAGCGCAAGCGTCAGCTCGTACGCGACGAACTGACCCAAGCCGCCGTCCATCTGTTGGCCAACAAGGGATTCAACGAGATGACGGTCGACCAGATCGCGGCCGCCGTGGGAATGTCACGCCGCACGTTCTCCCGCTACTTCGAGTCCAAGGAAGACGTCATCGTGCACATGCTGGCGGGAGCCGGCACCCAGCTGTGCGCGGAACTGCGCGACCGGCCCGCCGACGAGTCACCCGCGGTGGCATTGCGACACGCGCTGTCGGTGTTCACCGCGATGATGGCCGGTGATCCGGTGAGGACACGGAGCCTGACCAGCCTGGTCCTCGACACCCCGGCCCTGCTGGCCCGCTTCCTGGAGCGGCAGACGCACTGGCAGGACGAGATGACGACGATCCTGGCCGAACGCACCGGCCTCGCCCCGGAGGCCGACCTGTGGCCGAGGCTCGCCGCCGGTGTCGCACTCACCGCGTTCAACACGTCGCTGCGTCGCTGGTCAGAGAGCGGCGGCACCGTCGATATGGACGAACTGGTCGACGAGGCTTTCACGGCCGTCGCGCCGACTCTCGACCTCGCCATCGGCGCGAACTGACTCCCGAACCCGGCTGCTGCCGACGGTGCGCGGTGCGGGCCGCCCGCGGCGCCCCGCACCGCGCATCGCCTCAGCGGCAGGTCGCCGGATGTCGTACGGGTGCTCTGCGCCCTCGCGCTTGGTGCAGATGTCCCCGTAGTGCTCGGCGATAGTGTCGGCCTGGGGTTCCGGGCCACCGGAGCCGGTCCAGGTGAAGATCGGCACGTGCGCCGCGTACCCGCCCGTGCCGGCGAGCACCTGGTTGAGCTTGAGCACGCAGGCCCGCAGGGCGGCCGTGGCAACGGCGATACTGCCGCACTCCGGCGTCCCGGTGAGCGGGTCCACCGATGACCCGCCGGGGGTGAACAGGAGGGTGCCGGCGTCGCGTGTGGTGCGCAGGCTCATCTCCTGGTCGCGCAGATGGAGGGCCATGGCGAGCATGTCGGCGTCGGTGACCCCGGCGCCGCCGATGGTCTTGCCGCGCTTCCGCGCGGACTCGCCACCGGGGGCGGCGATGAACTCGGCGCCGAGGAGGGTGCCCATGCCGGGCAGGCTCCGGATCACCGTTGCGTGTCGGTGCTCGTTGAACCGGCTCTCGATGAGCGCGTCGAGTTCGGCGATCTCCTCGTCGAGGGCCAGCACGCCCATGGCTATGCGGGCGACCATGGCGGCCGCGAGGGTCTCTCCCGGCAGTGCGGTGTGCTGGGCCCTGGCTACCTCGACGGCTGTTTCGGCGAGCGCGGCGGCGTTCTTCACCTTGCGGTTCTTCAGCCAGGTTCCGATCCGCCTGGCCCCGCTGCGGCGGATCGCGGCCGGCACCTGGTAGCCGGTCAGCAGGACGACCGGGCCCTTCTTGCTCAGGTTCACCACGCGCTCCAACGCTGGGAAGAACTCCAGCAGTTGAGCCCGCAGCCGGTTGGTCTGAGACGCCATCCGCTTACCGCTCGGCAGGCTTGATCAGTCGAACACGGTTCCTGTTCGGGTGACCTCTCGGCGGTCGGGGCATAACGGCAGGGCCTCCTGGTAGCTCGGGGTTGCGACCCCAACCGAGCAGCACCAGGAGGCCCTGTGTCGCAGTCTTTCGTGCTCGCGTCTGTGGAGTCCAACGCGCCGTCTCCGGCGTGTGACTGTCTCGCGCACAGGTTCGGCAACGCGGCGGACGGGCCGGACCGCGTGCGGTGTTACGGCTCCGACCTGACGGAGGCGGAGTGGCAGATCATCCGGCCCCTGCTGCCAGTCCCCGCGTGGCTTCAGGGGCGGGGCGGGCGGCCGGAGGGTTATTGCCACCGCGTGATGTTGGACGCGGTCCGCTATGTAGTCGACAACGGCGTGAAGTGGGTCAACCTGCCCTGTGACTTCCCGCCGTATCGGAGGGTGCATGCGTTCGCCCGCCGCTGGCAGGTGACGGGCTTGCTTGCCGAGCTCCACGACCGGTTGCGCGACAAGGTGCGCCAGAAGGAAGGCCGTTCGCCGGACCCGACAGCCGCCATCGTGGACTCGCAGTCACTGCGGGCAGCGGCGAACATTCCGCGCTCGACGTCCGGGGGGACGGCGGGAAGAAGGTGGGCGGGCGCAAGCGGCACCTGGTGGTGGACTGCCTCGGCCTGGTCCTGGCCGTCGTGGTGAGTGCGGCGAGCGTGCAGGACCGCGACGCCGCACTGCCCTTGCTGGAGCGGCTGCGCAACATGTACTTCTCCATCCGCCTCGTCTGGGCGGACGGTGGCTATGCGGGTCGGCTCGTCGACTGGGCGGCCGAGAAGCTCCAGCTCACCCTTGAGATCGTCAAACGTCCCGACGACCAGAAGGGGTTCGTGGTGCTGCCCAAGCTTCTGTGGAATCTGATTTGTCAAGTAGCTCAGTCTTTGCCCTGGTTGACGGCAACGATCGGCAGGAGCGTCGCCGTCGCCGGAACGCCGATCTCG
>NZ_JBEXXQ010000013.1:38515-201133 GCF_040630525.1 Streptomyces sp. NPDC005799 | reverse complement strand
GGGCTTCACCGTCCGCTTCGACCCCATCGAAGCGGCATGACCACATCACAGTCACCACTGCGGTGACCAGGGGTCATGCTTCATTTTCGGACCAGAGGCTCAAAGCTGGGTTCTCGTCGCAGAGGCGGCACCTCTGACCTACGCATTACGATGCACAGACCGCAGAAGCCCGATTTGCCCGGATCTCAAGGTCAATAAAAGAGAAAAACCTCAGGTCAAAGGTCCGACCTGAGGTTCACCATGGAGCCGCCTTCGGGATTCGAACCCGAGACCTACGCATTACGAGTGCGTTGCTCTGGCCATCTGAGCTAAGGCGGCGCGCCGTCCGCACTATGGTGCGATCAGCAACGTCGGTAAGTCTACACAGTTTCGGGGGGTGCTCCGACCACGCCCCGGGGCGGGCGCTCCCGGGGCGTGCGGCGGGGCTATGAGCAGCGTTTTCCCTGGGTCGGAGGGGTGCCGTCGAGCAGGTAGGTGTCGATCGCGGAGTCGATGCAGTCGCTGCCGCGGCCGTACGCGGTGTGGCCGTCACCCACGTAGGTGAGCAGGCGGGCCGAGGAGAGCTGGCGGGCGAGGGACTGGGCCCAGCGGTACGGGGTCGCGGGGTCGCGCGTGGTGCCGACCACGACGATCGGCGCCGCCCCCTTCGCCTCGATGCGGTGCGGCTCGCCCGTGGCCCTCACCGGCCAGTACGCGCAGTTCAGGGAGGCCCAGGCGAGGCCCTCGCCGAAGACCGGGGAGGCCTTCTCGAAGGCGGGGAGCGCCTTGTCGACCTGGTCGGGAGATGAGAAGGCGGCGGGCAGGTCCAGGCAGTTCACGGCCGCGTTGGCGAACATCAGGTTCGAGTAGCGGCCGGCGGCGTCGCGCTCGTAGTAGCTGTCGGACAGGACCAGCAGGCCCGCGCCGTCGTTCTCCTTCATCGCCGACGTCAGCGCCTCACGCAGCTGGCCCCATGAACCCTCGTCGTACATCGCCGCGATGACGCCGGTGGTGGCAAGGGCCTCGCCGAGCTTGCGGCCGTCCGCGTCGCCGGTGGGGATGGGGTGGGCGTCCAGCTTCTTGAAGAACGCGCTGAGGTTTTCGCCGACCTGGGCCGGCGTGGTGCCCTTGGTGCCGAGCGGGCAGTCCGGCTGCCGTACGCAGTCCTTCGCGAAGGACTGGAACGCCGTCTCGAAACCGGCGGTCTGGTCCAGGTTCATCCGGCGGGCGGACAGGGAGGGGTCCATCGCGCCGTCGAGCACCAGCCGGCCCACCCGCTCCGGGAACAGCCCGGCATACGTCGCCCCGAGGAACGTCCCGTACGACGCCCCCACGTACGTCAGTCTCCGGTCCCCGAGGACCGCGCGCAGGATGTCCATGTCCCGGGCCGCCTCGACCGTGGACACATGCCGCAGCAGGTCCGGGGAGTGCGTCCCGCACCCCTCGGCGAACTTCTTGTAGGCGTCGACGAGTTCGTCGGTCTCCTTCGTGTCGTCGGGTGTGGTGTCCGTCTGCGTGAAGGCGTCCATGCGGCGTCCGCTGAGGCATTCGACGGGCTCGCTGCGGGCGACCCCGCGCGGATCGACCGCGACCATGTCGTACCGCGCCCGCACCTCCGCCGGATAGCCGACCCCCGCGTACTGCTCCAGGTAGCCGATCGCCGAGCCACCCGGCCCGCCAGGGTTCACCAGGAGCGACCCCAGCGGCCGCCCCTTGCCCGTGGCCTTCTTGCGAGCGACGGCGAGCCGTACGTCCCCCGCGCCCGGCTTGGCGTAGTCGAGCGGCGCCTTCATCGTGGCGCACTGGAAGCCGGGCACCCCGCAGCTGCGCCAGCTCAGCTTCTGTTCGTAGTACGGCGTCAGCGCGGACGGCGTCGACTGCGGCAGCGCGGCCAGGGCCGCCTCGGCGGGACCGCCCGCCGTGCTCGTCGTACTTCCGGAGGAGCAGGCGGAGACGAGGAGGGCGGCGGTGGCGAGGAGAGAAGCGGCGGCGGTTCGGGGGCAACGGGGACGGGGGCTGCGCCTGATGTGCATCTGGCGAGCGTAACCGTGTGTCGCCGCTCGGATGCCGTGCGTGCCCGCCGTGCCTCGTACGAGTTACATGGTCAACCTCCGTTGATCAGTCGCGGAGTGTCGTGCGCCATTCCGCCCCGGGGTGCCGCGCGGTGCCCGGTGGTCAGCCCGCTCTCAGGGCCATCGTCATCGCCTCCACCGCGAGCAGCGGGGCCACGTTGCGGTCGAGGGCGTCGCGGCAGGCGGCGATCGCCTCGATGCGGCGCAGGGTGGACTCCGGGGAGCTGCCGCGAGCAAGGCGCTCCAGGGCGTCCTCGGCTTCCGCGTTGGACAACGCCACGCGCGTGCCGAGCTGCAGGGCCAGGACGTCTCGGTAGAACGCGGTGAGGTCGGTCAGGGCGAGGTCGAGGCTGTCGCGCTGGGTTCTTGTCCGGCGCCGCTTCTGCTTGTCCTCCAGGTCCTTCATCACGCCCGCCGTTCCGCGCGGCATCCGGCCGCCCTGAGCCGCGCCCAGCGCCGCCTTCAGCTCCTCGGTCTCCTTGCCGTCCATCTCCTCGGCGAGCTGCTTGGCGTCTTCGGCGGCCGCGTCCACCAGCTCCTGGGCGGCCTTCAGCGCACCGCCGATCTCCTCGACCCGCAGCGGCAGCTTCAGCACGGCGGCACGGCGCTCACGAGCCGCCGGGTCGGTGGCCAGCCGGCGGGCCCTGTCGACGTGCCCCTGGGTGGCGCGGGCCGCGGCCGCGGCGACGGCCGGCTCCACGCCCTCGCGCCGTACGAGCATGTCGGCGACCGCGTCCACCGACGGCGTCAGCAGGTTCAGGTGGCGGCAGCGGGAGCGGATGGTGGGCAGGACGTCCTCGATGGAGGGCGCGCACAGCAGCCAGACCGTGCGCGGAGCGGGTTCCTCGACCGCCTTCAGCACGGCGTTGGCCGATTTCTCGTTCAGCCGCTCGGCGTCCTCGACCAGGATGATCTGCCAGCGGCCGTTCGCCGGCGAGGTGAACGACTTCCGTACGGTGTCCCGCATGTCCTCGGCGAGGATCTGCGAGCCGACGGCGGCGACGCTGGTGACGTCCGCGTGCGTGCCGACCAGGGCCGTATGGCATCCGTCGCAGAACCCGCAGCCCGGTGATCCGCCGAGCGCGCGGTCGGGCGACACGCACTGCAGCGCGGCGGCGAACGCCCGGGCCGCCTGGTTCCGTCCGGCTCCCGGGGGCCCGGTGAACAGCCAGGCGTGCGTCATCTTCGACGCCTCGGGCGGGGGCGCGTCGGCGGCGACCGCGGTGACGAGCGCGTCGGCGTCCCGAGCGGCGGCGTCCAGCTGCTCGGCCACCTTCTCCTGGCCCACGAGGTCATCCCAGACCGTCATGCGTCCCTCGCCCTTTCACCACGGTTCGTGTTGCGGGTTCCATTGTGGGGGGCGGCACTGACAACGGGACGCCGAGTGCGCGGGGGCAGTCACTAGGAGCCGCCGAGGGCGCGGTCAGGCACGGACGACGGGCCGCCGAGTGCGCGGTCAGGCACGGACGACGGAGGTGGCAGAGCGGGCGCAGAGGCACTGCCTGCGCGGGTGGCCAAGCGGGAAGCCTCAGCGCCCCCGGCCGCGGCGCCTGCCCCGCCCCGGGTCCTCGTCGTACTCGTCCTCGTGCGGCCCGAGCAGTTCGTCGGCCAGTGACGGCAGGTCGTCGAGCGGCGTCTCCTCGGCCCAGTCCGACCGGGTCCGGCGCCGAGGTGCCCCCTCCGCGTCGACCTGGGGCAGCTCCCTCGTACGCTCCTCGCCCCCGTCCGGCCGCGCACCCCCCGCCCGCTCGTCCCGGAAGTACCCCGGCGGCACCCGGTCCGCGGGCCCTTCCTCACGCACCGGCGGCAGCACAGCCGTCTCATCGGCGGCACCCGGCACCACAGGCGGCAGCACCGCAGTCTCATCCGCCGCACCCGGCACCACAGGCGGCAACACCGCCGTGTCGTCGGCGGCACCCGTCGGCGCCGGCGGTTGCGGCAGCTTCGTCGTCACCTCGGAGTCCGACTCGCCGACGGGGCGCTTACGGCCCTCGGCGGCGGCGTCGGCGCCCCCGGCACCGTCCTCCCGCACCGGCCGCAGCACGGCCGTCTCCTCGGCCGGTCCGCCCGACGCGTTCGTCGGCGTCACCACCGGCGTCGGCACGGTCGAGGCCTCCGGCGCGACCGCGGGCGCCGTCGGCTGCTCGGGCCCCGCCTCCGCGGCGGCCGCGGCCTGCTCCGCGAGCCGGCGTGCCTCCTCGGCCCGCAGCAGCGCCTCCTCGGCCTTGCGCTGCTTCTCCAGTCGAAGCGCCTCCGCCTCGGCCCGCAGCCGTGCCTCCTCCTCGGCCTGCTTGCGCCGCCGCTCCTCCTCGGCCTTGCGGCGGGCCTCCTCCTCGGCGCGTGCCTTCTCCTCGGCGAGCAGCCGCTGCCGCTCCTCCTCCGCGCGCCGGGCGGCCTCCTCGGCCCGTCGCCGGGCCTCCTCCGCCTGCCGTTCGGCCTCGCGCCGCTGCGCCTCCTCCAGCTCGCGCCGCTTGCGCTCCTCCTCCTCGGCACGCAGCTTGGCGAGCTGCTCCTGGCGCTCACGCTCCAGCCGCTCCTCCTCGGCCTTGCGGGCGGCCTCCTCCTCGGCCTTGCGGCGGGCCTCCTCCTCGGCGGCCTTGCGAGCCTCCTCCCGCTCCCGGATCTCCTGCTCCGACAGCGGCAGTATCTGGTCGAGCCGGTGCCGTACGACGGTGGTGACGGCCTCGGGCTCCTGGCCGGCGTCCACCACCAGGTAGCGGCCGGGGTCGGCGGCGGCCAGCGTGAGGAAACCGGAGCGCACGCGCGCGTGGAACTCGGCGGGCTCCGACTCCAGCCGGTCCGGCGCCTCGGTGAACCGCTCGCGGGCGATCTCCGGGGAGATGTCCAGCAGGACGGTCAGATGCGGTACGAGGCCGTCGGTCGCCCAGCGGTTGATGCGGGCGATCTCCGTCGGGGACAGGTCGCGCCCCGCGCCCTGGTAGGCCACCGAGGAGTCGATGTAGCGGTCGGAGATGACCACGGCGCCGCGCTCCAGCGCAGGCCGCACCACCGTGTCCACGTGCTCCGCGCGGTCCGCCGCGTACAGCAGGGCCTCCGCGCGGTGCGAGAGCCCGGCGCTGGAGACGTCCAGCAGGATCGACCGCAGCCGCTTGCCCACCGGCGTCGCGCCCGGCTCGCGGGTCACGACGACCTCGTGGCCCTTGGCCCGGATCCACTCGGCGAGCGCCTCGGCCTGGGTGGACTTGCCGGCGCCGTCGCCGCCCTCCAGGGCGATGAAGAAGCCGTTCGTGGCGGGTGCCGTCACCGGGTCGTCGCCGCCGCGCAGCGCGTCCCGCAGGTCGTGCCGCAGCGGGACCCCGGAGCGGTCGTCGACCTTGGCCAGCACCAGCGCGGCCACCGGCAGCAGCAGCGCGCCGACCAGCATCAGGGTGAAGGCGGCGCCGCCGTGGGCGAAGACGAACCTGCCGTTCTCCAGGCGGTGCGGCCCGATGCCCGCGGCCACGGCCGGGGCGATGACCGCACCGAGCGCCACGGAGACGCGGACGACGGCGTGCAGATGTTCGGTCGTGCGGGCGCGCCGGTAGTCCTCGGCCTCCTGGTCGAGGAGGGTGTGCCCGGTGTTGGCGGCCACGCCCGCGCCGATGCCGGCCAGGGCGAGGATGAGCAGGACGGTCGTCACGTCCGGGACGAGACCCGCGGCCAGCAGCGCGACTCCGGTGAAGGCGATGGCCAGCGCGAGCAGTCGGCGCCGCGACAGCGACACCAGCACCTTGGGCGCCGTACGGATGCCGACGACGACTCCGCCGGTCAGGGCGAGCACCAGCAGGCCGTACAGCACCGGGCCGCCGTGCAGGTCCTTGGCGTGCAGCACCGCCACGGCGACGGACGCGGAGACCGCTCCGGCGACGGCGGCGCAGGCGAGCACCAGCAGCGGGATCGCGCCCGTGCGGCCCTTGTCGACGCCCTCGCCCGTGCGCGGGCGGCGCAGCCCCTCGAGCGGGGAACGCGCGCGTGGGGTGCGCGTGGCCGGCAGCTCCAGGTAGGTCAGCACGGACAGGGACGCGGCGAACAGGCCCGCCGCCACGTACGAGGCGAGGGCCGCCTGGTGCTGGGCGAACCAGGCGATCCCGGAGCCCAGCAGATTGTTGAGCAGTCCGGCGACGACGAGCGCGGCGGCCGCGAGCGGGATCGCGACGAAAGCCGTGCGCAGCGCCAGACGGCGCAGGGCATCCATGTGGTCCGGCAGCGGCCGTACCGTCGCGCCCTCCAGCGGCGGGGCCGGCAGCAGGGCCGGCGCGGCGCTCTCGCGGGAGACGGTCCAGAAGCGCTCGGCGACGCCGGTGACGAACGCGGTGACCAGAAGGATCGCCAGCGCGTTGTCCGGCGTCCAGTCGATCCACAGGGGCGCGACGATGAGCGCGAGGACCCGGACGGCGTCGGCGCCGACCATCGTCCAGCGGCGGTCGAGCGGACCCTCCTGCGAAGTGAGCGAAGTCAACGGGCCGAGCAGGACCGCTCCGAAGAGCAGCGTCGCCAGGATCCGCACCCCGAAAACGGTCGCCACTGCGAACGCCACGCCCCGGTAGCTGCCCCCGAAGGAGCCCTCGCTGATCGCCGCCTGCAGGGCGAGCAGGACCAGGACGAGGAGGGCGAGGGTGTCGCCGACCGACCCCACGAGGTGGGCGCTCCACAGCCGCTTCAGCTGCGGCTGGCGCAGCAGGGCGCGGACGGCGCGCTCGCGGGAGTCCGCGACAAGGGCGTCGTCGGGGGCCGGGTGGTGGGCCGTTGGCTGCTCCGCTCGCGTCATGCTTTCAGCCTATCGGGACCGACTGACAGCCCGGGGCGCGCGGCCGCACGTGCGCGCGCCCCGACACCAAAGCGATACCGGGGCGTTCGTTTCGCGAACAGGACGTGAAGGTTCCGGCCGTCGCCGACCGGGTCCCGAACGCCCTTATTCCTCCACGGAGTTGGCGGCCGTGGCCTTCTTCGCCGCAGTCTTGGCGGTCGTCTTCTTGGCGGCCGTCGTCGTTTTCTTCGCCACGGTCTTCTTGGCGGCCGTCGCCTTCTTGGCCGGGGCCGCCTTCTTCGCGGGAGCCTTCTTCGCCGTCTTCTTGGCGGGGCCCTTGGCCCGCTTCTCGGCGAGGAGTTCGAAGCCGCGCTCCGGGGTGATGGTCTCGACGCTGTCGCCGGAGCGCAGGGTCGCGTTGGTCTCCCCGTCGGTGACGTACGGCCCGAAACGGCCGTCCTTCACCACCACGGGCTTCTCACTGACCGGGTCGGTGCCCAGCTCCTTCAGCGGCGGCTTGGCGGCGGCGCGGCCGCGCTGCTTGGGCTGGGAGTAGATCTGCAGGGCCTCTTCGAGGGTGATGGTGAAGAGCTGCTCCTCGGACTGCAGCGAACGCGAGTCCGTGCCCTTCTTGAGGTACGGACCGTAGCGGCCGTTCTGCGCGGTGATCTCCTGGCCCTCGGCGTCGGTGCCGACCACCCGCGGCAGGGACATCAGCCGCAGCGCGTCCTCGAGCGTCACCGTGTCCAGCGACATCGACTTGAACAGTGAGGCCGTACGCGGCTTCACGGCGTTCTTGCCGGTCTTCGGGGTGCCCTCGGGGAGCACCTCGGTGACGTACGGGCCGTAGCGGCCGTCCCGGGCGATGATCTGGTGGCCCGTCTCCGGGTCGGCGCCGAGCTCGAAGTCGCCGCTCGGCTTGGCGAGCAGCTCCTCGGCGAGTTCGACGGACAGCTCGTCCGGGGCCAGGTCCTCGGGCACGTCCGCCCGCTGGTGGCCCTCGGAGTCCTTCTCGCCGCGCTCGATGTACGGGCCGTAGCGCCCGACGCGCAGCACGATGCCGTTGCCCACCGGGAACGACGACACCTCGCGCGCGTCGATCGCGCCCAGGTCGGTCACCAGCTCCTTGAGGCCGCCGAGGTGGTCCCCGTCGCCGTTGCCGGCGTCGGCCGCGCCACCCTCGCCGACGCCGTCGCCCTCACCGAAGTAGAAGCGCCGCAGCCACGGCACGGACTGCGCCTGACCGGCGGCGATCCGGTCGAGGTCGTCCTCCATGCGGGCGGTGAAGTCGTAGTCGACGAGCCGCCCGAAGTGCTTCTCCAGGAGGTTGACCACGGCGAAGGACAGGAAGGAGGGGACGAGTGCCGTGCCCTTCTTGAAGACGTAGCCGCGGTCGAGGATCGTGCCGATGATCGACGCGTACGTCGACGGGCGGCCGATCTCGCGCTCCTCGAGCTCCTTGACCAGGCTGGCCTCGGTGTAGCGGGCCGGGGGCTTGGTGGCGTGCCCGTCGACCGTGATCTCCTCGGCGGTGAGCCGGTCGCCCTCGGCGACCTGGGGCAGCCGCCGCTCGCGGTCGTCCAGCTCGGCGTTCGGGTCGTCGGCGCCTTCGACGTAGGCCTTCAGGAAGCCGTGGAAGGTGATCGTCTTGCCGGACGCGCTGAACTCGACGTCCCGGCCGTCGGCGGCCGTGCCACCGATCTTCACGGTCACGCTGTTGCCGGTCGCGTCCTTCATCTGGGAGGCGACGGTCCGCTTCCAGATCAGCTCGTAGAGCTTGAACTGGTCACCGGTCAGCCCGGTCTCGGCGGGCGTGCGGAAACGATCACCCGAGGGCCGGATCGCCTCGTGCGCCTCCTGCGCGTTCTTGACCTTCCCGGCGTACGTCCGCGGGCTCGACGGCAGATAGTCGGCGCCGTAGAGCTGCGTGACCTGGGCACGGGCGGCGGCCACGGCGGTGTCGCTGAGGGTCGTGGAGTCCGTACGCATGTAGGTGATGAAGCCGTTCTCGTACAGCTTCTGGGCCACCTGCATGGTCGCCTTCGCTCCGAAGCCCAGCTTGCGGGAGGCCTCCTGCTGCAGCGTCGTCGTACGGAACGGGGCGTACGGCGAGCGGCGGTACGGCTTCGACTCGACCGAGCGGACGGAGAACTGCGTCTGCTCCAGGGCGGCGGCCAGCGCGTGAGCGTTGGCCTCGTCGAGGTGGAGTACCTGCTCGCTCTTGAGTTGTCCCAGGGAGTCGAAGTCGCGGCCCTGCGCGACCCGCCTGCCGTCGACGGTCTGCAGGCGGGCGACCAGCGACGACGGGTCCGACGGATCCCCCGCGCGGCCGGTCGCGAAGGTGCCCGTCAGGTCCCAGTACTCAGCAGAACGAAAAGCGATGCGCTCGCGTTCCCGCTCGACCACGAGCCGGGTGGCGACGGACTGGACGCGGCCCGCCGACAGCCGCGGCATGACCTTCTTCCACAGGACCGGCGAGACCTCGTAGCCGTAGAGACGGTCGAGGATGCGGCGGGTCTCCTGGGCGTCGACCAGCTTCTGGTTGAGCTGGCGCGGGTTGGCGACGGCGGCCTGGATCGCGGACTTGGTGATCTCGTGGAAGACCATCCGCTTGACGGGGACCTTGGGCTTGAGCACTTCCTGCAGGTGCCAGGCGATGGCCTCGCCCTCGCGGTCCTCATCGGTGGCGAGGTAGAGCTCGTCGGAGTCCTTCAGCAGGTCCTTGAGCTTCTTCACCTGGGCCCGCTTGTCGGCGTTGACGACATAGATCGGCTCGAAGTCGTGCTCGACGTCCACACCGAGGCGGCGGACCTCGCCGGTGTACTTCTCCGGCACCTCCGCGGCGCCGTTGGGAAGGTCGCGGATGTGCCCGACACTCGCCTCGACGGTGTAGCCGGGGCCGAGGTAGCCCTTGATCGTCTTCGCCTTGGCAGGCGACTCGACGATGACGAGTCGGCGGCCGCCGTGTGCGGTCTCGCTGGTCGGGGACAACTTCGCTCTTCTCTCTCCGGTCGACGCTGGGGCCTCCCCAGGCGTTCCTCCCGGGGTCGTGTCATGGTGACGCTGCGGAGTGTGACGGTACATCCCGCCCCCGTGTCAAACGGGAAAAGCCCACAACGGCCACTCGAACGGTAACCCGAGTCGCGCCATTCCTGCCGCACGGAGTTGTCAGCGGCATTCGGGCAGCGGGCGGAATGTCACGTACCGGTCACTCCCGGCCATCTCCGCGCGGCCGGGGAGATCGCGTCGTCAGACGCTTGCGAAGCACCAGACGCCGACCGCGACAGCGGCCGCGCCGGCGACGGTGGCGAGGGCCGCGGATGCGACCGGGCTCACACCGAGGGCGACGGGCCGCCGGTGCCTCAGCCGAACGGCGACCCAGGCCAGCAGGGCGGCTCCGAACAGGGCGAACACCGTGCCGGTGAAGATCGCCGGACCGCTCTCCATGGTGGGTCCTTCCCGTGCCGTTCCGTGCGGGGGTGCTGGACCCGGACGCTCGCAGCGACGCGAGACGCGCGGGCGAACCAAGAGTGAACGCCAGGAGTCCGGACCGCCATGCGTTGGCCAAGCGGGACCGTCACGCCGAGCCGGACGGCGGCGGGGTCAGCTGTCCCGTCGATTTTTCCCCGTCGGCGCGCTCCATCGTGCAGATCACCGTGGTGAAGCCCTGGTTCCAGTTCTCCTTGGTGTTCCACCAGCCGATGATCGCCCGGCCGGAGCCGGGTGACCAGGTCGACTCGAACTTGTTGGTGCAGAGCTTCTCGGCGTTCTTGGTGCCCGCGGTGAAGTCCATGTTCGCCGGGGCCCGGGCGAAGCCGATCACCTGGTCCGTGTGCGCCTGTGCGCAGTCGGTGAGGTAGGTGTGTGTGGTGTCCTTCTCCTCCAGGTAGGTGAAGCAGTCGCCGACGCTCATCTGGGCCGCGGCCATGTCGATCCCGGCGTCCCGGAACCGCCCGACCTCGCCCCCGATGGGTATGTGCCGGCCGAGGACGAGACAGGCCGTACCGCCGCCGGACGCGCCGAAGCCCTGGCGGGTGGGCACGACGGCGTAGGACCCCGCGTCCGGGAGGCTCCGCGCCAGCGGTTCGCTCTGGCGCGCGCAGCGGTCGGCGCCGTGGGCGCGCGCGTCGGCGTAGTCGGCCGCGGAGTCCACGGCCACCACCTGGCCCTCGGGGAGGTCGTTCGCGCAGTCCACGACCCCGAGGTTGGGCGGCGACCTGAACGGCTCGCCCGACCACACCGCCTTCACGCAGTCCCCGGCCTGCAACGGCTTGGTGAGGCCGACCTGCTCGCCGTACACGTACACCGGCCCGGTGGGGCCCGGCTGCGCGGACGACCGCGCCGACGGACTCGTGCGTGGCTGGGCGCTGTTGTCGTGGCGGGTCAGCGACACCGCGCCCCACACTCCGATCCCGAGCACGAGCGCCACGGCGGCCACCGCGGCGACGATGACGACGGTCCGCCGGGAACGCCGGGGGCCACCGGGCTGCGGTACGGCCGCCGGGCTCTGCCCCGGGCCGCCGGTGCCGCCGGTGCCCGCGTACGTGACGGTGGGGCTGCTCGCATACGGATTCCAGCCCGGATACGGCACCGGGGCCTGCGGGCCGCCCGGCGTCTGCGGAGTCGGCGGGTTGTCGGGGGTCTGCGGCGCCCCGGGCGTGTGCGGTCCGCCCGGCGGTACGGGCGACTGCTCGCCGTACGGTCCGGCGGCGACGTATCCGGGAGGCGTACCGCCCGCGCCATATCCCGGGGGCGTAGCACCGCCCGCGTACCCCGCGGGCGTCCCACCCGCCACGTACCCCGGCGGCGGTGGGCTGTTCGGCGTGCTGCCCTGCGAGGGCGTGCTCGCCACGTATCCGGGCGGCACCGCACCGTACCCGGGCGGAGGTGAGCTGGGTGAACCCCCTTGCGCGGCACCCGCGTACCCGGCCGGGGACGAACTCCCTTGCGCGCCACCCGCGTACCCGGCCGGGGACGAACCTCCCTGCGCCGCGTTCGCCCCGTACCCGGGCGGAGGCGGACCGCCCTGCGCCGCACCCGCCGCGTATCCCTGGGGTGGGCCGAACCCCTTCGCCGGTGCCTGTGCCGCGGACTGTTGCAGCACCCGCTCCAGGGCCGGGCGGACCGTCTCCGGCGCCGACCTGCGCACCGGATCCTTGACCAGCAACCCGTGGAGCACGGGCGCCAGTTCGCCCGCGCGGGCCGGCGGGGTCGGTTCCTCGCCGAGCAGGGCGGTCAGGGTGGCGTAGTCGCCGTGGCGGTCGAAGGGGCCACGGCCCTCGACGGCCGCGTACAGCGTGGCGCCGAGGGAGAAGAGGTCGGCGGCCGGGGTGGGCGGCTCGCCCCGGGCGCGCTCGGGTGCGAGGTACCCGGGTGTGCCGAGGATGCCCGCGGTCGCGGTGAGCCGGGGTTCGTGGGACTCGGGCATGAGGGCGATGCCGTAGTCGGTGAGCAGCACGCGCGCGTAGGCGTCGCCCGAAGCGTCCGGCGCCAGAAGGATGTTGGCCGGTTTCACATCCCTGTGCAGGATGCCGATGCGATGGCCCGCGGTGAGCGCGTCGAGCACGGCGAGCCCGATCTCCGCCACCCGCACGGACGGCAGCGGGCCGGAACTCCGGATCACCGCCTGGAGGTCGACCGCGTCCGGGACGTACTCCATGACGATCCACGGGAGCCCCTCGTGGACCACCACGTCGTGCACCGTCGCCACATGCGGATGGCCCCGCAGCCGCGCCGCGTGCCGGGCCTCGCTGCGGGCCCGGGCGATGCGCTGCGCCGTCTCGTCCCCGTCCACCGGCAGGTCCGGCAGCGCGATCTCCTTGACCGCGACCTCGCAGGCCAGCTCGGTGTCGTGGGCGAGCCAGACGCGGCCCATGCCGCCCGCGCCCAGCGTGCGCAGCAGCCGGTACCGTCCGTTGATCATCCGGCCCTGGCCGTGTTCCGGCGTGTCCCCCGCCATGGCGCCTCCCCCGAGACAGCGCGCCTCCCCCGAGGACGCGTGGAGCCTGTCTCTAGAAAGTAGCGTCGCATGCACCACTGACAGGAGTACTTTTCGTCACCAATCCCGTAAATCGCGGCAGATCGGACGCAGAGCCATCAGGGGTGCGAGCTCTTCCCAGAAGCGACGTGCGGCACGCCGGTCACTCCGCAGGCTCCAGGAACCCCTGTTCCACCAGCAGCCTGATCTGCGCCGGCGTCCGGTCCCGCAGCAACACCGGGTCCTCCCCGACCAGTTGGGCGATGGCGTCCAGGATGCGGCCGGCGCTCAGCGAGCCGTCGCACACGCCCGCGAAGCCCGCGCCGACCGTGTCCACCTTGGTGGCGCGGCGCATACCCCGGTGCTGGCGCAGCACGACGTGCTCCGGGTCCTCGGCGCCGGGCAGCCCGACCTGTTCCTGGACGACCTCGGTGACGAGCCGGAAGCGCCCCTCCAGCAGGGCCGCGTCGTCGTGCGAGCGCAGGTAGTCGAGGCGGTCGAAGTGCGTCCGCACCGTTTCTCCGAGCGGCTGTTCGACCGAATGCGGCCACTCCTCCACGGTGATGGAGGGCACGGCGGCACCCGTCCTGCGCAGGGTGATCCAGCCGAAGCCGACGGCCTTCACCTTGCGCGCCTCGAACTCGTCCAGCCACGCGTCGTACCGCGCCTGATACTCGGCCAAGTCGCCCCGGTGGTCGCCGGCGTCCCGGAGCCACAGCTCGGCGTACTGCGTGACGTCCTGCGTCTCGCGCTGCACGATCCACGCGTCGCAGCCGCGCGGGACCCACGACCTGAGCCTGTCCTGCCAGTCCTCCCCCTCCACGTGCTGCCAGTTGGCGAGGAACTGCGCGAACCCGCCCTCGTTCAAGCGGTCCCCCGCAGCCTGAACGAGCGAGCGGCACAGATCGTCCCCGCCCATCCCGCCGTCCCGGTAGGTCAGCCGCGCGCCGGGCGAGATGACGAAGGGCGGGTTGGAGACGATCAGGTCGTACGTCTCGTCGTCCCGCACCGGCTCGTACAGCGAGCCCTCGCGCAGATCGGCCGCGGGGGCGCCGGACAGGGCCAGGGTGAGCGCGGTGATGTGCAACGCGCGCGGGTTGAGGTCGGTCGCCGTCACGCGCGTGGCGTGCCGGGAGGCGTGCAGCGCCTGGATGCCGGACCCCGTGCCGAGGTCCAGGGCGCTGGAGACGGGCGTACGGACGGTGATGCCGGCCAGGGTCGTGGAGGCACCGCCGACGCCGAGGACGACGCCCTCCTCGCGGCTGCCGATGCCACCGGCGCCGCCGACGGCACAGCCCAGGTCGGACACGATGAACCAGTCCTCGCCGCCGGGCCCGCCGTACGGCCGTACGTCCACGGTCGCGGCCACCTCGTCCGCGCCCGCCGGGACGAGCCATCCGCTCTCCAGGCAGGCGTCGAGCGGCAGAACGGCCCCCACGCGCGCGTGCGGCACGGGCTGCTGCAGCAGGAACAGCCGTACGAGCACCTCGAGCGGGGTGTCCCCGCGCGTCGCCCGCAGCGCCGGCACGGTCTCGCTGCGCGCCAGCGCCGCGTACGCGGGCGCGCCGAGCAGGTCGAGCAGGCCGTCGGCGGTGAAGGACGCCCCGAGCAGGGCGTCCCGCAGCCGGGCGGCGACGTCGGGACGGTCGGACGCGGGCAGGGCGGGCAGGGCGGGCAGGCCGGAGATACTCACGCCCCCATTGTGGCGGGCAGCGGTGACCGTCCGCAGCCCCGGCTCAGCTCCCCGTCGCCGCGGAGGAGGGCGTCGCCGAGGCCGCCTTGCAGCTCTCCTGCTTCGCCATCGCCTTGCCGACCTCGCCCTCCTCGAGCGTCTTCAGCGCGTCGTTCCCGCTCTGGCTCAGCTTGTCCAGCGAGGTCGCGATGCCCTTGAGCCCGTCGGCGAACTTGGCCTGGTCCTTGGTCTCCAACTTGTCGACCTGCGCCTTCAGCGAGGCGTAGGACGCGGAGATGTCGTTGAGTTCCTTGACCGCGTCCTGCTGCTTCTTCGCCCCGTCGTCGACGTTCGGCGCCCCGGCGTTCTGCACCGCGGCCCCGATCGATTTGTAGGCGTCGGACATGTCCTGGAAGGCCTGCGCGTCGGTCTGCTGCACCTGCTCCGGCGTGCTGTTGTCCGAGGTCTCCTTCTGGATCGCGGCGTTGGCCGCCTCGATCTTCTTGGCCTGCGGCTGTACGCCGTCGCAGACCTGCTTGGCCCAGGAGTCCAGCTTGTCGTTGTTGTTGCTGCTGCTGCATCCCGACAGCGCCAGTACCAGTACCGCACCGCCGGACAGTGCGGCCGCGAGCTTCTTGTTCACCGGTTTGGTCCCTTCCATGGCTCTCGGCCCCGGAACATACACGCCACACAGACGGCAACCCCATGCCGGGCGTCCACTAGAGACCCTTTTGAATCCATTTGCACCAGGCGAGAGAAGGCTCACCGTGAGCCTGCACACAGCAGGGCGCACAGACGGGGACGGGCGGGCGACGCGTCAACACGCGTCTCCCGCCCGCCCCTTGATGCGGACCGTCGTAAGACCGCCTACGAAACCACCGCGGGGTCCGTCGACTTGGCCACTCGCTCCGACTTGTCCTCCTCGTCGCCCACGGCGATGCCGCGCCGCTTGGAGATGTACACCGCCGTGACGATGACGAGCAGGGAGAGGATCGCGATCAGGATCCGCACTCCGATGTTCTTGTCGTCGCCGTAGGAGAACTTGATCACCGCCGGCGCGATGAGCAGCGACACCAGGTTCATCACCTTCAGCAGCGGGTTGATCGCCGGACCCGCGGTGTCCTTGAAGGGGTCGCCGACCGTGTCGCCGATGACGGTGGCCGCGTGGGCCTCGCTGCCCTTGCCGCCGTGGTGGCCGTCCTCGACGAGTTTCTTGGCGTTGTCCCAGGCGCCACCGGAGTTGGCGAGGAACACCGCCATCAGCGTGCCCGCGCCGATCGCGCCCGCGAGGTAGGAGCCGAGCGCGCCGACTCCGAGCGTGAACCCGATGAAGATGGGCGCCATCACGGCGAGCAGACCGGGCGTGGCCAGTTCCCGGAGGGCGTCCCGGGTGCAGATGTCCACGACCTTGCCGTACTCCGGCTTCTCGCTGTAGTCCATGATCCCGGGGTGCTCGCGGAACTGCCGCCGCACCTCGTAGACCACCGAGCCCGCCGACCGCGACACCGCGTTGATCGCCAGCCCCGAGAAGAGGAAGACGACCGCCGCGCCCGCGATGAGGCCGACGAGGTTGTTGGGCTGCGAGATGTCCAGGGACAGGCTCAACGGGGCGCCCTTGCCGGTCAGCTTCTCGCCCACGTCCTGAACGTTCGTGGTGATCGCGTCCCGGTACGACCCGAAGAGCGCCGACGCCGCCAGGACGGCGGTGGCGATGGCGATGCCCTTGGTGATGGCCTTCGTCGTGTTGCCGACGGCGTCCAGGTTGGTGAGCACCTGGGCGCCGGCGCCCTCGACGTCGCCGGACATCTCGGCGATGCCCTGCGCGTTGTCGGAGACCGGGCCGAAGGTGTCCATGGCGACGATCACGCCGACCGTGGTGAGCAGACCGGTGCCGGCCAGCGCCACCGCGAACAGCGCGAGCATGATCGACGTACCGCCGAGCAGGAAGGCCCCGTAGACGCCGAGGCCGATCAGAAGGGCGGTGTAGACGGCCGACTCCAGTCCCACCGAGATACCGGCGAGGACGACGGTGGCCGGGCCGGTCAGCGAGGTCTTGCCGATGTCCATGACAGGGCGGCGGTTGGTTTCGGTGAAGTAGCCGGTCAGCTGCTGGATCACGGCCGCCAGCAGGATGCCGATCGCCACCGCGACGAGCGCGAGGATGCGCGGGTCGCCGTCCTTGGCCCGGATCGCCGCGTCGCCGATGCCGTCGAGGTCGCTGTACTTGGCCGGGAGATAGATGAAGACGGCCGCCGCCACCAGCCCGAGCGAGATCACCGCGGAGATGAAGAAGCCCCGGTTGATCGCGGACATGCCGCTGCGGTCGGCCCGGCGCGGGGCGACCGCGAAGATGCCGATCATGGCGGTGATCACGCCGATGGCCGGCACGATCAGCGGGAAAGCGAGCCCCGAGTCGCCGAAGGCCGCCTTGCCGAGGATCAGCGCGGCGACCAGGGTCACGGCGTACGACTCGAAGAGGTCGGCCGCCATGCCGGCGCAGTCGCCGACGTTGTCGCCCACGTTGTCGGCGATGGTCGCGGCATTGCGCGGGTCGTCCTCCGGAATGCCCTGCTCGACCTTGCCGACCAGGTCGGCGCCGACGTCGGCGGCCTTGGTGAAGATGCCGCCGCCGACACGCATGAACATGGCGATCAGGGCGGCCCCGAGGCCGAAGCCCTCGAGCACCTTCGGCGCGTCGGCCGCGTACACCAGCACCACACAGGAGGCGCCCAGCAGACCGAGCCCCACCGTGAACATGCCGACGACGCCGCCCGTGCGGAAAGCGATCTTCATGGCTTTGTGCGAGACGGTGGTGAGATCCTTTTCCGGCTCACCCTCCGCCGGGGTCGCTTCCCGGGCCGCCGCGGCAACACGCACATTGCTGCGCACCGCCAGCCACATGCCGATATAGCCGGTGGCGGCCGAGAACGCGGCGCCGATCAAGAAGAACACCGATCGGCCTGCGCGCTGATTCCAGTCGTCCGCGGGCAGCAGCAAGAGCAGGAAGAACACGACGACGGCGAATACGCCGAGCGTGCGCAACTGGCGTCCCAGATAGGCGTTGGCGCCTTCCTGGACCGCTTCCGCGATCTTCTTCATGCTGTCGGTGCCCTCGCCCGCCGCCAGCACCTGGCGCACCAGGATGCCCGCGACCACGAGCGCGGCCAGCGCGACGACGCCGATGATCGTCACGATGATCCGGTTGTCGTCGGTGAGCACTGCGGCTGCGAAGGTTGTGGGGTGGTCCAACTCATGAGGGGTAGAAAGCCCCGCCATTCGTCCTCCTTGACGCTTGGGCTGAGCTCAAGATGTGGACGGATTCTAGGTACCCCGACCTGATCAAAACAGAGCACGGGAAACGGAATTAGCCTTCACATGCTCCTCAGCAAATGATCGACGTCACGCCATGGAACCCGAAAGAGGTAACGCCCCAAAGGCATTGACGGCCGCATTGCCGCTTGATCGAATTATCACCTCATTGATCGTGAATTCATTCACGAATTCCAACGGTGATCGGAAAAACTGAAAGGGCCCTGCTCAGCAGGGCCCTTCAGGTGATCTTCAGGTGGTACGGGGGTGGGGTCAGGGGAGTACCGCGACCGGCGGAGTGGTCGGCCAGGTCATCCGGATCGACCCGCCGTTCTCCCCTGCACTGACCTCCACGTCGTCGACGAGGCCGCTGATGACCGCGAGGCCCATCTCGTCCTCCTCGGCCTCCACGTCGTCACCCAGCGACCCTGGTGCCCGGCCTCCGGGCACCGAGCGCGGGGCCTCGTCACCGACCTCGATGGAGAACTGCTTCTCCTCCTCGATCAGCTTCACCTGCACCGGCGTGGTGATGCCGGCGCTCTGGTGCAGTCCGACGGCGCGGGAACAGGCCTCGCCGACGGCGAGCCTGACCTCGTCGAGGACGGCCTCGTCCACTCCGGCCCTGCGCGCCACCGCTGCCGCCACCAGTCGGGCGGTCCTGACGTGCTCGGGCAGCGCGCTGAAGCGGAGTTCAACGGTGGCCATGCGTCCCCCTCGGAACTACGGGCGTGCTGTGGGGGGACCGGGCCGCCGAAAGCCCGGACCCCCTGTCGGTACATCTTCCGTCCCGGGAGCGGACCCTTCCCGCTCCATGGGGCGGTGGTCAGTCGGTCGCCGCCACCGCTTCCTCGACCGAGGTGTGGATCGGGAACACCTTGGTGAGGCCGGTGATGCGGAAGATCTTCAGAATGCGCTCCTGGTTGCAGACCAGGCGCAGTGAGCCCTCATGGGCTCGTACCCGCTTCAGGCCGCCGACCAGCACGCCGAGCCCGGTGGAGTCGAGGAAGTCCACGCCCTCCATGTCGACGACGAGGTGGAAACTCCCGTCGTTCACCAGCTCGACCAGCTGCTCGCGCAGCTTGGGCGCGGTATATACGTCGATTTCGCCACCGACCTCGACGACCGTACGATCGCCGACGGTACGGGTCGACAGGGACAGGTCCACGGATCCTCCAGCACCTTGCTACTCGAGCGGTCGCCCCTCGGGACACCTCGGCAGAGCCCCCGGAACGGTTCGCCAGCCGCGATGGCATTCAATCACTTACGGCAGACGTGCACGACGCCTTGGTCCCATTGTCCGTCACGCCAGTGACACACTCGGTGCCGATGGCCAAGAATCACCGATCCGATCGATCCCCGGCGGACCCCGTGTCCCGGCTCGCACCGGGCACGATCCTGGACCGGCTCGCCTCCGGGCCGAGCCGGGCTTCGCGCATCACTCATACGGAGCACTTGCCCCCGCGCGAGGGTCGGCATGCCGTCTGGCCTGACCGGATTCGTTCGGAGGTCGTCGCGGCCGTGCAGGCCTGCGGCATCGAGCACCCCTGGGCCCACCAGGCGATCGCCGCCGAGCACGCACTGGACGGCGACTCGGTGGTGGTCGCCACCGGCACCGCGTCCGGCAAGTCCCTGGCGTATCTCGTACCGGTCCTCTCCACCCTCCTGGAGGGCTCCGAGGCGCCGAACGGCCGCGGTGCCACCACCCTCTACCTGTCCCCCACCAAGGCGCTCGCGGCCGACCAGTGCCGATCCGTGAAGGAACTTTCACATCCTCTGGGAAATGCGGTGCGCCCCGCGGTCTACGACGGCGACACGCCGTTCGAGGAGCGCGAGTGGATCCGCCAGTACGCCAACTACGTCCTGACCAATCCGGACATGCTGCACCGCGGGATACTCCCCTCCCACCCCCGCTGGTCCTCCTTCCTCAAGTCGCTGAAGTACGTCGTCATCGACGAGTGCCACACCTACCGGGGTGTCTTCGGCTCCCACGTCGCCCAGGTGCTGCGCCGGCTGCGCCGCCTGTGCGCCCGCTACGGCGCCTCACCCGTCTTCCTCCTCGCCTCCGCCACCGCCGCCGAGCCGGCGGTCGCCGCCCGCCGCCTCACCGGCCTCCCGGTCGTCGAGGTCGCCGACGACGCCTCCCCGCGCGGCGAGCTGCTGTTCGCCCTCTGGGAGCCCCCGCTCACCGAGCTGCGGGGCGAGAAGGGCGCCCCGGTCCGCCGCACCGCCACCGCCGAGACCGCCGACCTGCTCACCGACCTGGCCGTGCAGGGCGTGCGCTCGGTGGCCTTCGTCCGCTCCCGGCGCGGCGCCGAGCTGATCTCGGTCATCGCCCAGGAACGTCTCGCCGAGGTCGACCGCTCTCTCGCCCGGCGTGTCGCGGCCTATCGCGGCGGCTACCTCCCGGAGGAGCGCCGCGCCCTGGAACAGGCCCTCCACTCCGGCGAACTGCTGGGCCTCGCCGCGACGACCGCCCTCGAACTCGGCATCGACGTCTCCGGCCTGGACGCCGTGGTGATCGCCGGCTACCCGGGCACGCGCGCGTCCCTGTGGCAGCAGGCGGGCCGCGCAGGGCGCGCCGGGCAGGGGGCACTGGCCGTCCTCGTGGCCCGCGACGACCCCCTGGACACCTTCCTCGTCCACCACCCCGAGGCCCTCTTCGACCAGCCGGTGGAATCCACGGTCCTCGACCCCGACAACCCGTACGTCCTCGCCCCGCACCTGTGCGCGGCCGCGGCGGAGATGCCCCTGACCGACGAGGACCTGGACCTCTTCGGCCCCGAGACCGAGAGCCTGCTGCCCCAACTGGAGGCCGCGAAGCTCCTGCGCCGCCGCACGAAGGCCTGGCACTGGACCCGCCGGGAACGGGCCGCCGACCTCACCGACATCCGCGGCGAGGGCGGACGCCCGGTCCAGATCGTCGAAGCGGGCACCGGCCGGCTGCTGGGCACCGTGGACGCGGGCGCGGCACACACGACGGTGCACGAGGGCGCGGTCCATCTCCACCAGGGCCGCACCTACCTGGTCCGCTCCCTCGACCTGGACGACTCCGTCGCCCTGGTCTCGGAGGCGAACCCGCCCTACTCGACGGTCGCCCGGGACACGACCGCCATCTCCGTCCTGGAGACCGACACCGAGATCCCCTGGGGCGAGGGCCGCCTGTGCTACGGCTCCGTCGAGGTCACCAACCAGGTCGTCTCCTTCCTCCGCCGGCGTCTGATCACCGGCGAGGTTCTGGGCGAGACGAAACTCGACCTCCCTCCTCGTACCCTGCGCACCCGCGCGGTGTGGTGGACGGTCACCGAGGACCAGCTCGACGAGGCCCGCATCAACCCAGAGATCCTCGGCGGCGCCCTGCACGCCGCCGAACACGCGTCGATCGGCATGCTGCCCCTCTTCGCGACCTGCGACCGCTGGGACATCGGCGGCGTGTCGATCCCCCTGCACCCCGACACGCTCCTGCCGACGGTCTTCGTGTACGACGGCCACCCCGGCGGTGCGGGCTTCGCCGAGCGCGCCTTCCACACCGCCCGCACCTGGCTCACCGCCACCCGCCAGGCCATCGCCTCCTGCGAGTGCGACGCCGGCTGCCCGTCCTGCATCCAGTCCCCCAAGTGCGGCAACGGCAACGACCCACTCCACAAGAGGGGGGCGGTACGGCTCCTCACGGTGCTGCTGCGGGGGGCGCCGGAGGAGAAGCCGGGGGCTGAGGCGGTGGGGGTGCCGGGGGCTGAGGCGGTGGGGGTGCCGGAGGGTGGAGGCTTGGGGTCCGGGCGGACGGGGTGACGCCGGAGGGGGATCGGCGTGCCGGTGGAGGAGTGGGCGCCGGGTTCGGCTCCGCAGGCCCCGCCCGTGCCCTGGCCTCCGCGGAGAACGGGCCTGTTCCCGAAGCCGCCGTCACGTCAGAGATCTCGCCCACGATCACACACCGCACGAGCCGCACGCCCTGGGCCCTGGCTACCCGGTCGGCCCGGGCGCAGGCCGCCGCACCGCCGTCCGCCCAGTGATCGGCCGCGGCGAGAGCCGCCAGATCCGCGCCGCCTGCCGCCCGATGCCGGACCACGACGGCCTGCCCCAGGGCCAGCACGACCCCGAACACCACGCACAACACGGCGATGGCACCGACGCTCCAGACGGTGGCGGATCCACGGTCGTCATGCCCGCGGCTACGGAAATCGCGGTCACCGCACCTGTCCCCGGCTGAGCTGCCGCAGAAGCGCCGGTCGACCGTGAGCCCGTGTCTCGGCTCCCGCGCGGCCGACGCGCCCCGTCGGCGTCGAGCGAACGCGCCGGTCACGGCCCCCTCACCCCCACCATCTCCTCCGCCGACGCCACGGCCTCCTCGCGTACCTCGAAGGGCAGCCCGTGCAGCGCCGGTGCCTTCGCCACGACGGTGACGCGGACCTGGTCGCCCTCCCGGCTGACCGTGACCGACGCGTCGCGCGGGGCGGCTTCACGGACCGCCTCGACGACCGCGCCGGCCGGGTCCTGACGGGCGGCCGCCCGCGCCCCGGTGCGCGCCGCGTCCACGCACTGGATCTGCGCGGCCACCACGAGCAGCCCCCACACCAGCGCCGTCGCGAACATCACCAGCACGGGCAGCACCACGGCCGACTCCGCCGTCACGAACCCACGGTCCGCGTCCCGCCGTTCACGTCCGCGCATCGAGCGCCCGCTTCACGATGGCCTGCAACTCCGCACTGACCGCCCCGCTCGTGACCACCTTGTAGAGGACCACCGCGAACGCCACCGCCGCCACGATCCCCATCGCGTACTCGGAGGTCACCATTCCCGCGTCCCTCCGCACCGCACGCGCCCTGCACACCAGGGCGCGCAGCCGCGCCCGTACCGCCTTGCACATCTCAACCCCCGTGAGGTTCATTCCTGTTGCTCGATTGATTGCTCGACTGCCTGCTCGACCAATTGTTCGACTACTACTTGCTGCTACCTGCCTGCTGCACGGCCGTCAGCCACCACCTCCTCCCCCCAGCACCCCGCCCGCGAGCCCGATCACCACGGGCAGTACGCCGACCGCGATGAACGCGGGCAGGAAGCACAACCCCACCGGCACGGTGACCATGACGGCCGCGCGTCTGGCCCGCTCGGTCGCGGCGCGGGCCCAGTCGGCGCGGGCCTCGGTCGCCAGTCGGGCCACCGGTGCGGCGGCCGGGAGACCGGACACATCGGCCCGTTCCAGGAGCCGCGCCAGGGGCTGCGCACCCGGCAGAGTGCCCAACCTCCGCCATGCCTCCGCAGGTTCACCCCCGAGTCGTACCTCGGCCGCACCCCGTGCCAACGCGTCCCCGACCACTCCGCCCAGGGCCTCGCCCACCGCCTGCGCGGCGACCACCGGAGCGGCCCCCGCCGCGATGCAGGCCGCCAACAGATCCGAGGCGAGCGGTAGTTGCCCGGCCGCCTTGGCCGCGGCGACCGCCTCCGCGACAGCGACCGCACCCTGCCGACGGCGCCACCACCACAGCCCGGCCCCTACGACCGACCCGACCGCCACCCCGGCCACTCCGCCGACCAGCACCCACCCGGCGGCCACCACCCCGGCTACCGGCGCCCACCTCCGTGCGACCTCACCGACCTCGAGCCGAGGCGCGTCCACCGCTCCTTCCACGGCGGACACCAGCCCGGCCAGCCGCCGACGCACTCTCCGCTCGCGCCGCACCGCCTCCAGCCACCGCAGCAGCCACCCGAGGACGACCACGATCCCCACCGTCACCCCCAGCCTGTGGACAACCTCCGCGCTCATACCGACCCCTCTCCCCGTCCCGTCCAACTCCGTCGCCCTCACCGCACCCGTCCGACGACCGACTTCACCACCGCGCTCCTCACCAGCCCCGCCCTTACACAGCCCCCGCCCGCCGTACGATCCCCAGCGCCCACCACATCCCCAGCCCCTCCAGCAGGCCGCCGATCACCAGGCACCCAAGGCCCGCGCCGCTGTGCAGCAGGACGTGGAGGGGGTCGGCGCCCAGAGCCGTGCCCAGCAGGAGGCCGAGCACCGGCAGCCCCGCGAGCATCAGTGCCGTGGAGCGGGCGCCCGCCAACTGGGCACGCAGATCCGCACGTTGGTCGCGCTCCGCCCGCAACGCCGCTTCGAGCCGGTCGAGTCCGGCGGCGAGGCCCGCACCCTGGTCCACGGCAACCCGCCAGCAGGCCGCGAGCCCCAACAGGCCTTCGGCGCCCTGCTGCCGGGCCGCGCCCGAGAGCGCGCCGGGCACGTCGCCGCCGAACCGCGCGGCCGCCAGCACCGCCGCCTGGGCTTCGCCGAGTCCCCCGGAGTCCCGCGCGGCTCGTAGCAGCGCCTCTCCCGGCTGCCGCCCGGCCCGCACCTCACCGGCCAGCGCCGAGCACAGCGCGATCACCGCGTTCCCGCGTGACTCCCGTGCCCGGCGGACCTGCCCGGCCACCCGGATCCGCCGCGCCAACGGCATCCCGGCCGCCCCCGCGACGACCGGCAGCACCGAGGTCCCCAGCACCGCCAGCGCCAACCCGGCGGCCAGCACCCACCATTCGGCCCCGAGCCGTCCGCGCATCCGCCGCAGCCACCCGGCCATCTCCCGCCAGGACGGTGGCCCGGTTCCCACCACCCCGCCCTCGGCGAGCAGCAACTGCGCCCGCCGGGCCCCGGAATGCCAGCCGCCCAGCAGCAGTGCCGCGGCGCCGACACACAACACGGCGGCCCCCATGGCGATCTCACGCATGACCCTCTCCTCCCGACACCCCGTGTCCCTCTCCTCCCGACATCTCGCCGTGGAGCAGCCCGCGCAGCCGCTCCCAGCCGCGCTCCCGCTCGAACTCCCGCACGCCCCACCGCAGCGCCGGCACCGTCCGCACCAGGCCCGACGGGTCCCGCTCCAGCACGTGCACCTCGGCGATGCGGCGCCGTCCCGCTCGGTCCCGTACGAGATGCAGCACCACCGACAGCGCGGCCGCCAACTGGCTGTGCAGCGCGGCCCGGTCGAGCCCGGCCGCCGTACCGAGCGCCTCCAGACGGGCAGGGACGTCGGCGGCGGCGTTGGCGTGGACGGTGCCGCAGCCGCCTTCGTGGCCGGTGTTCAACGCGGCGAGCAGATGCACCACTTCGGGCCCCCGTACCTCGCCGACGACCAGCCGGTCCGGCCGCATCCGCAGCGCCTGCCGCACCAGGTCCTGGAGGGTGACCAGCCCCGCGCCCTCCTGGTTGGCAGGTCTGCTCTCGAGCCGGACGACGTGCGGATGGTCCGGCCTGAGTTCGGCGGAGTCCTCGGCGAGCACGATCCGCTCACCGGGTCCGACGAGCCCCAGCAGCGTGCTCAAGAGCGTCGTCTTGCCGCTGCCCGTGCCCCCGCTGACCAGGAAGGACAGCCGGGCCTCGATCAGTGCCCGCAACACGCGGTCCCCGCCCGGCGGTACCGTGCCCGCCGCGACCAGTTCGTCGAGCGTGAACGCCCGGGGCCGTACCACTCGCAGTGAAAGACAGGTGCAGCCCACGGCCACCGGTGGCAGCACCGCGTGCAGACGCGTGCCGTCGGGCAGCCGGGCGTCCGCCCAGGGCCGGGCGTCGTCCAGCCGGCGTCCGGCCACCGCGGCGAGCCGTTGCGCGAGCCGTCGTACGGCCGCGGCGTCCGGGAAGGCGACTGAGGTCAGTTCCAGGCCGCCGCCGCGGTCCACCCACACCCGGTCCGGGGCCGACACCAGGACGTCGGTGACGGAGGGATCGGCGAGCAGCGGTTCCAGGGGGCCGCTGCCGACCAGTTCGGACCGCAACTGCTCTGCCGCGCCGAGGACCTCGGCGTCCCCCAGCACCCGCCCCTGTTCCCGCAGGGCCTGCGCCACCCGCGCGGGCGTCGGCTCGGCCCCGCTCTCCACCAGCCATTGGCGGACTCCGTCGAGGAGTCCCGAGGAGGCGCTCACGCCGCACCCGCTTCCATCAGCGCCCGCTCCCAGAACTCCTTGCAGAAGCGCGCCAGGGGGCCGCGCCGGACTGCTCCGGGCGGTGTCCTGCCCTCCCCGGGTCGCACCAGTCCGACCTCCACCGGCACCTCGCCGACGAGGGGCAGACCGAGCAGCCGGGCCACCTCCCGGTCGTCGAGGCCGGGTGCGTACGGGCCGCGTACCGCCACGCGCAGGTCTCGCAGGACCATGCCGGCGGCCGAGGCGACGCGGCCCGCCGCCGCGACGGCCCGCAGTTCGCCGGGGACCACGAGGATGCCGAGGTCGATCTGGGCGAGGGCCTCGGCGACCCCGTCGTCGATGCGGCGCGGGAGGTCGACGACGACCGTGCCACCGCGGCGTCGGGCCGCGGCGAGCACCGCGCGGACGGCCTGGGCCGGGATGGCGACGCAGTCCCCTCGGTCCCAGCTCAGCACCCGCAGCGAGTGCAGTTCCGGCAGCGACTCCTCCAGGGCGCCGCCGCCGACCCTTCCGCGCGAGGCGGCGAAGGCGGGCCAGCGCAGTCCCTCCGCGCTCTCGCCGCCGAGGAGTACGTCGAGTCCGCCGCCCAGCGGATCGGCGTCCACGAGCAGGGTGCGCAGTCCCTCGCGTGCGGAGGTGACGGCGAGGGCGCACGCGAGCGTGGACGCCCCGGCCCCGCCGCGTCCGCCGATGACGCCGACGGTGAGGGCGGGTCGGCCGACGCCCTCGGCGACATCGGCGATGCGGTCGACCAGCCACTGCTCGCCGTCGGGCAGCATCAGGACGTGGTCGGCGCCGATCTCGACGGCCCGGCGCCAGACCCCGGAGTCGTCCTGGTCACGGCCGACCAGCACCACTCCCCTTCTGCGCGCGGCCCCGCGCACCCGCCGCGCGGCGTCGTCGCCGACCAGGACGAGCGGTGCGGCCTCCCAGCTGCCCGCGCGCTCCGGTACGGAGTGGTGGACCTCCGGTGTCGCTCCCGCCGCGGCGCACAGCCGCAGCAGGTCGTCGAGCAGATCGACGTCCTCCGTGACGATGAGTGGTTTGGCCTGCCGCCCCGGGACGGCGGGCGGTGGGTCGTGTGTGACGGCTCCGGTCACGTGCTCCATCCCCCTTCTCCGTGTCTTTCGCGAAGGCCCCTGCGGCCCCGCGATTCCCAAACATCTGAAGAACCGGCAAGCGGCCTCCATATGAACGGCCGATACGAACCGGCCAAACCCGCCCGACTAACCGGAACCCGTCATGAACTCGGGCCGTGCGGGACGCGGTGGAATCACGGTGCAGCGATCCCGGAAATCGTGTGGATCTTGGTCGATAACTGTGGACAAGTCGGCGGTTGTGAATATGGCCGTCACCCATACCGGTGACCCCTGCACGGATCCACGTGCGACATCCACAGAGCAGCACGACGACTACTCTTAGTAACAGGTCATGAGCATGGCGAATGAGCCCCCGCAGCGGCACCAGGACAGCCGTACGAGAGCGAAGAGAGAGGAAAAACCCACCCGGACATGCGACGACCCCCGCCGGGGGGGAGAGCGGGGGTCGTCTCCACGGCCGACTCGGGGGGGGAGGAGCCGGACCGGGTTAGCACGGTCGCGAACGATCCGTGACTTCCATGGTGTACCCGAGAGCCCTCTCAGGCAAACCCACGCGCCCACCTTACGCCGAATGGGCTGCGCCTATGCTCGGGGTCGTGGAAAACCACTCGTTGCCCCGCACAGCGGCCTTCTTTGACCTGGACAAGACGGTCATTGCGAAGTCGAGCACGCTCACCTTCGGCAAGTCCTTCTACCAAGGCGGCCTGATCAACCGCCGAGCCGCCCTGCGCACCGCCTATGCCCAGTTCGTCTTCCTCGTCGGCGGTATGGACCACGACCAGATGGAACGGACCCGCGAGTACCTCTCCCAGCTCGTGCGCGGCTGGAACGTCCAGCAGGTCAAGGAGATCGTCGCCGAGACCCTGCACAGCCTGATCGACCCGATCATCTACGACGAGGCCGCCTCCCTCATCGAGGAGCACCACACGGCCGGCCGCGACGTCGTCATCGTCTCCACCTCGGGCGCCGAGGTGGTCGAGCCGATCGGCGAACTGCTGGGCGCGGACCGGGTGGTGGCCACCCGTATGGTCGTGGGCGAGGACGGCTGTTACACCGGCGAGGTGGAGTACTACGCGTACGGCCCGACCAAGGCGGAGGCGGTCAGGGAACTGGCCGAGTCCGAGGGGTACGACCTCGAACGCTGCTACGCCTACAGCGACTCCGCGACCGATCTGCCGATGCTGCGGGCCGTCGGCCACCCGCACGCCGTCAACCCGGACCGCGCACTGCGCCGCGAGGCACTCGCGCGCGGGTGGCCGATTCTGGACTTCCACCGCCCGGTCCGGCTCAAGCAGCGGATTCCCACGTTCTCGGTACCGCCCCGTCCGGCCCTTGTCGCGGTCGCGGCGATCGGCGCGGCGGCGGCCACTGCGGGCTTCGTCTGGTACGCGAGCAGGCGACGGGCGACACCCATGTGACGACTGGCGCCCGTTTGAAACGGATTTGAGACCAAAAGTAAAGAAGCGCGGGCGGGGGTTCCGCTTGCATCACGCCTGGAGTACAAAGGGTTTACGGCCCGCGAGACCAAGGACATCCGAGAGGATCACCTTAAACAACGCATTTGGCCCCACGGACCGAGCATGAACACCGGGCACCCACGCGACGTCGACCCGTCGATTACGGGCCAGCCGCACCAGGTGACGGGCGAAGTTCCCGACCTGATGGGCAACATATCGAGGACGCTTGGTAACCCGGTGAGCATGCCAGCGGCGGTACGAATCCTCGTACCGCCGCACCTCTTTTCCGAAGGAAAGTTTCTACGCCGCCCCGCGCTGCAGTGCCTCGCACACGGCCGTCGACTCGCGCGCACCCAGCTCGACCGCCCGCCCGCAGTGCGCGATCCAGGCGGCCATGCCCTCCGGCGTTCCGGAGACGTACCCCTCCAGCGCCCCCAGATAGGCCGCCCGGCCCAGTTCGGCGTGGCCCACCTCCGCCGGGCAGACCGACTTCGGGTCGAGGCCGCTGCCCACCAGGACGATGCGCTCGGCGGTGCGTGCCACGAGGCCGTTGTGGGAGGTGAAGGGGCGCAGCGCGAGGAGTTCGCCGTGCACGACGGCCGCCGTCACCAGGGCGGGGGCGGAGCTGCCGGCGATGATCAGTTCGGACAGGCCCTCAAGCCTGCCGTGCACCTCGTCGGCGTCCGGCAGCCGCAGCTCGACCAACGGCTCGTCGACGGACTCGCCCGCCCGCCGCGGCCGCCCCACCTCGTCCCCGTTGGCGGCGGCGGCCACCAGGTGCAGCCGGGCCAGCACCCGCAGGGGCGACTGCCGCCAGATGGACAGCAGCTGTCCGGCCTCGGCGGTCAGCCTGAGGGCCGCGCCCATCACGCGCGCGTCCCCGTCGCCGCTGAAGTCGGTGCGCCGACGCACCTCCTCCAGTGCCCAGTCGGCGCCGGACAGCGCCGCCGAGCCGCGGGCGCCCCGCAGCGCCGCCTCGGAGGTGATCTCGTTGCTGCGGCGCCGCATGACCCGGTGCCCGTAGACCCGGTCCACGGCCTTGCGCACGGACTCCACGGACTCGGCCACGCCGGGCAGCGAGCCCAGGGCGGCGAGCGGATCGGCGGTCGCGCCTGTCGTACTCATGAGTACGACAGTAGCCACCCCGCGCGCGTGCCCCACGAATGAGTGGTCTTCTTCACGCCCGTCTGCCACATACAGCTATCCCACGACTACTCTTCGTGAACATGAAAATTGCTTTCGTCGGTAAGGGCGGCAGCGGCAAGACCACCCTGTCCTCCCTGTTCGTCCGCCACCTCGCGGCCGGTGGCGCGCCGGTCGTCGCGATCGACGCGGACATCAACCAGCACCTGGGACCCGCCCTCGGCATGGACGATACGGAGGCCGCCGCGCTGCCCGCGATGGGCGACCGGCTGCCCCTGATCAAGAATTACCTGCGCGGAACCAACCCCCGCATCGCCTCCGCCGAGACGATGATCAAAACCACGCCGCCCGGCGAGGGCTCACGGCTGCTGCGGGTGCGCGAGGACAACCCGGTGTACGAGGCATGCGCCCGGCCGGTGGAACTCGATGGCGGCACCGTCCGTTTGATGGTCACCGGCCCCTTCACGGACGCCGATCTGGGGGTCTCCTGCTACCACTCCAAGACGGGAGCGGTGGAGCTGTGCCTGAACCACCTGGTGGACGGGCAGGGCGAGTACGTCGTGGTGGACATGACGGCGGGCTCGGACTCCTTCGCCTCCGGCATGTTCACCCGTTTCGACATCACGTTCCTCGTGGCCGAGCCCACCCGTAAGGGAGTCTCCGTCTATCGCCAGTACAAGGAGCACGCCCGAGACTTCGGTGTCGTCCTGAAGGTCGTCGGCAACAAGGTGCAGGGGCAGGACGATCTGGACTTCCTGCGCGCCGAGGTCGGGGACGACCTGCTGGTGACCGTCGGGCACTCGGACTGGGTACGCGCCATGGAGAAGGGCCGTCCGCCCCGGTTCGAGCTGCTGGAGGACGTCAACCGCCGTGCCCTGCGCACGCTTCAGGTCGCCGCGGACGCGACGTACGAACTGCGTGACTGGCAGAGCTACACCCGGCAGATGGTGCACTTCCATCTGAAGAACGCCGACTCATGGGGCAACGCGCGCACCGGGGCCGATCTGGCGGCTCAGGTCGACCCCGGCTTCGTGCTGGGCGACGGCCTGGCGGCAACCGCCTGACCGCCCTCGGGTTGGCTACTGCTTGGCCGCCGGCGCTCCGGGCACGCCCTTCGGCGCCGGGGCCGGGCGGCCCGAAAGGAAGGACGCCCAGCCCTGCTTCGGGGCCTCCCCGACGTTCAGGCCGCGCAGTTTCGCGAGGACCTGCGGATCCTGGGCGTCCAGCCAGTCGGCCAGTTGGTGGAAGGAGACGCAGCGCACCTCGGGCTCGTTGCAGACGTTCTCGATGACGTCGTCGAGGGCGTGCATGTAGGTGCCGCCGTTCCACGACTCGAAGTGGTTGCCGATGATCAGGGGCGCCCGGTTGCCGTCGTAGGCGCGCTTGAGACCGGCGAGCAGACCGTCACGCATCTGGTCGCCCCAGTAGGCGAACTTGGCGGGGTCGCCCTGGGTCCGGGTGCCGGACTGGTTGACCATGAAGTTGTAGTCCATGGTCAACTGCTCGTAGGAGTGCCCGGGGAAGGGCACCAGCTGCATCGACAGGTCCCAGAGGCCCTCCCTCTTCTTCGGCCAGACCTGCTCGTTCACCCCGCTGGTGTCGTAGCGGAAACCGAGCTGGCTCGCGGCCTTCACGAAGTTCTGCTGACCCTCCAGACAGGGGGTGCGGGCGCCGATCAGCTCCTTGTCGTAGTCGAAGGGCAGCGGGGCCGCGTTCTTCATCCCGGCGTTGGTCTTCCAGGACTTCACGAACTGCTTCGCCTGGGCGATCTCGTCCTTCCACTCGTCGACCGACCACTCGCCGACGCCGCCGTTCTTGCCGCAGAAGTGGCCGTTGAAGTGGGTGCCGATCTCGTTGCCCTCCAGCCAGGCCAGGCGCAGCTGCTTGACGGTGTCGGCGATGCCCTTCTCGTCGTTGAAGCCGATGTCGGAGCGCCCCGGCGAGTGCTGCGGCGGCCTGTACAGGTCGCGCTTGTCCTCCGGGAGCATGTACACGCCGCTGAGGAAGTACGTCATCGTCGCGTGGTTGGCCTTGGCCACCTCGCGGAAGTGCGAGAAGAGCTTCTGGCTGTCCTCACCGGCGCCGTCCCAGGAGAAGACGACGAACTGCGGGGGCTTCTGGCCGGGCTTGAGCCGCTCCGGTCCGGGCAGGTGCGGCTGCGCTCCGGTGTACGCGGTGGAGCCGTCGCCGATCAGTCGGACCACACTGCCCGGCGCCTGGGCCGGCCTGGCCTTCTGGGGACCGGAGGCACCCGGCTTGGAGCTGTTGGTGCCGATCGCGCAGCCGGCGAGCGACGCGGCGCAGGCTGCGGCGATCACTGCTCCGGTGGCGATCCTCTGGGTGGCGGCCATCTTCCGCCCACCTTCTTCCTTCTCTCAGACCGACGCCGGTAAGGGCGTTTTCTGGCGATATGCCGGGCGGGCCCGACAGCGCCGCCAAGGTCGCACGGAGCCGAGAAGGAATTAGTACGACAAGCCGATGAAATGACCACTTCACTCATTCAGGTGAGCTAATACACCATTTGCCAGAAAAGTCTATGCCTGTCCTTTACTCTGAATTACGATTCATTTACCGAGCGTTGATCCATCCCGCTGTACGCCGTGACCCACGGCCGCGTTCCGACCCCGCCCCGGGCGGGGACCACCTGATCCGCGACCGCGCTGCCCCGGAGGAGACGGGAACCATGTCCGCCTGCGCCCCCACCCGCGCCGCCGACCCGAATCGGCCCCCGCGCGTCCACCCGCCCCACAGCCCGCCATCCGGCCCGCACCGTCGCTTCCGCGTCGCCGGCGCCGATGTGTCCGCCTCGATCGCGGTCTTCCTGATCGCCCTCCCGCTGTCCCTGGGCATCGCCCTCGCCACCGGCGCACCACTCCAGGCAGGCCTCGTCGCGGCCGCCGTCGGCGGCATCGTCGCCGGCCGGCTCGGCGGCTGCCCGCTCCAGGTCAGCGGGCCGGCAGCGGGCCTGACAGTGGTGACCGCCGACCTCATCCACCGCTACGGCTGGCGTACCACCTGCGCCATCACCGTCCTCGCCGGTCTCGCCCAACTCGGCCTCGGCTGCCTGCGTGTGGCGCGCACCGCGCTCGCCGTCAGCCCCGCCATCGTGCACGGCATGCTCGCCGGCATCGGCGTCACCATCGCCGTCGCCCAGCTGCACATCGTCCTCGGTGGCACCCCACAGAGCTCCGTCCTTGCCAACCTGCGTGCTCTGCCCGCCCAGTTGGCGGGGCTGCAGCCCGCCTCGGTGACCGTCAGCGCACTGACCCTGACCCTGCTGTTGCTCTGGCCGCGCGTTCCCGGCCGGGCCGGGCGCCTGCTGCGCACGATCCCGGCCCCGCTCGTCGCCGTCGCCGGCGCCACCACGGCCGCCTCGCTCGCCGGCCTCACCCTGCCCAGGGTCGACCTGCCGTCCTGGAGCAGCCACGCCCTCGCCGGCCTGCCCGAGGGCCCGGTGCTCGGCCTGACCGCCGCCGTGCTCACCACCACCCTGGTCTGCAGCGTGCAGTCGCTGCTCGGCGCCGTCGCCGTCGACAAGCTTGCGGCCGCCCGCCCCGGCCTCACAGTCCGGGTGGGCCGCTCCGACCTCGACCGCGAACTGCTGGGACAGGGCGCCGCCAACGTGGTCTCCGGCGCACTCGGCGGACTGCCGGTCGCGGGGGTGGCGGTGAGAAGTTCGGCGAATGTGAAGGCGGGTGCCGTCAGCCGGAACTCCACGATGCTGCACGGCGTTCTCGTAGTGATCGCCGCGCTGCTGATGGTCCCGATCCTGGAGTGCATCCCGCTCGCCGCACTCGCCGCCCTGGTGATGGCCGTCGGCATCCAGATGGTGTCCCTGCACCACATCCGCACGGTGACCCGCCACCGCGAAGTGCTGGTGTACGCCGTCACCACCCTCGGCGTGGTGGTCTTCGGCGTCCTGGAAGGCGTGACCCTGGGGATCGCCGTGGCCGTCGCCGTCGCCATGCAGCGCCTCGCCCACACCCGCATCACGCACGAGGAGAAGGAAGGAGTCCATCACGTACATGTCCGAGGCCAGTTGACGTTCCTCGCGGTACCGCGGCTGAGCCGCGCCCTGCATCTCGTACCCCACAGCGCGCACGCCGTCGTGGAGTTGGACGGGTCGTTCATGGACCACGCGGCGTACGAGTCACTGCAGGACTGGCACAACACGCACACCGCACAGGGCGGCACCGCGGACATCACCGGTCGTCGCACGGGGTTGAGCGACTCCGAGCCCCCAACACCTCGGCCCGGCCTCGGGACGGAGCCGGCAGCCCCGTCGACCGCCGCCTCTACTCCCTCCGTCGGCTGCCGCTGCCGCCCCTGGACCCCCTGGCGCAACCACCAGTGCGAGCCCCCACGGACCGCACCGCCCTCCGGTGCGTCCGGCGCCTCCGACACGTCCCTCACCCCCGGTGCGCACCCGGGTACGTCCGACGCCCTCGACGAGTCCGGCACCCCTGGCGCGTCGGTCGATCCGGGCGACCAGGGCGACCAGGGCGATCCGGGCGACCGGAGCAGACCCGGTCCGAACGGCCCCGGTCCGAACCGCCCCGGTGCGAGCAGACCCGGCGCCGGCAGATCCGGTGCCAGTAGATCCGCTGCCAGTGGATCCGGTTCACGCACACCCGGCGCGTCCGGAGATGCCGACACCATCGGCGCCTCCGGAGGTCACCAACTGGCACGCGGTATCAGCGCGTTCCAGCGCAACACCGCGCCGCTGGTGCGGGGAGAGCTGGCGCGACTGGCCCGGGAGGGGCAGCGGCCGTCCCAGCTGTTCCTCACCTGCGCGGACTCACGGCTCGTCACATCGATGATCACCTCCAGTGGTCCGGGTGACCTGTTCGTGGTGCGCAACGTCGGCAATCTCGTGCCGCCGTCCGGCGAGGAGAGCGGCGACGACTCGGTGGCGGCCGCGATCGAGTACGCGGTGGACGTCCTGGGCGTGCGGTCCGTCACGGTGTGCGGGCACTCCGGGTGCGGAGCCATGCAGGCGCTGCTCAACTCCGAGCCCACCGGCGCTCGGACACCGCTCCAGCGGTGGCTGCGGCACGGGCTGCCGAGTCTGGAGCGGATGGCCGACGACGGCCGGCCGTGGGCCCGGCTGGCCGGCCGGGCACCGGCCGACGCGATCGAGCAGCTGTGCCTGACCAATGTCGTCCAGCAGTTGGAGCACCTGAGCGCCCATCCGTCGGTGGCCCGGGCCGTACGGGAAGGGGAGCTGGAACTGCACGGGATGTACTTCCATGTGGGTGAGGCGCAGGCGTATCTGCTGGCCGGTACGGGTGAGGAGCACGTGTTCGACCATGTGGGGGTGACGGATCTGTCCGCCTGACCGGAGCGCCGGGCGGGTGTGAAGGGCAGCACATCGCTGAACCCCGCCCGGCCGGCCTCCGTGGGTAGGGATGACCCGGGCCACGGCCCTCGGGGCGGCCGCGTCGACCAGCCCGGACGACAGGTCTAAACCAATTCTCGGTCGGCCCTTGTCATCGGGCCCCCGGGTCTGATGAGCTGTGGCCTGGGACACAACGGACACCCTGGGAAAGGCAGATGCCGTGAGCAACGAGAGCCTGGCCAACCTGCTCAAGGAAGAACGCAGGTTCGCGCCCCCCGCCGACCTGGCCGCGAACGCCAATGTCACGGCGGAGGCGTATGAACAGGCCAAGGCTGACAGGCTCGGCTTCTGGGCCGAGCAGGCCCGCCGGCTGACCTGGGCCAAGGAACCGACCGAGACCTTGGACTGGTCGAACCCGCCGTTCGCCAAGTGGTTCAAGGACGGCGAACTCAACGTCGCCTACAACTGCGTGGACCGGCATGTGGAGGCCGGTCACGGAGACCGGGTCGCCATCCACTTCGAGGGCGAGCCCGGCGACAGCCGCGCCATCACCTACGCCGAGCTCAAGGACGAGGTGAGCAAGGCGGCCAACGCCTTGCTGGAGCTGGGTGTGCAGAAGGGCGACCGGGTCGCGATCTACATGCCGATGATCCCGGAGACCGCGGTCGCGATGCTGGCCTGCGCCCGGATCGGCGCCGCGCACTCCGTCGTCTTCGGTGGCTTCTCCGCGGACGCGCTGGCCACCCGCATCCAGGACGCCGACGCCCGGGTCGTCATCACCTCCGACGGCGGGTACCGGCGCGGCAAGCCGTCCGCGCTGAAGCCGGCCGTGGACGAGGCGGTCGCGAAGGCCGACACCGTCCACCACGTGCTGGTGGTGCGCCGTACCGGCCAGGAGGTCGCCTGGAGCGAGGGCCGGGACGTGTGGTGGCACGAGCTGGTGGAGCGGCAGCCGGCCGAGCACACCCCGGAGGCGTTCGAGGCCGAGCACCCGCTGTTCATCCTCTACACGTCGGGTACGACGGGGAAGCCCAAGGGCATCCTGCACACCTCCGGCGGCTACCTCACCCAGACCTCCTATACCCACCACGCCGTCTTCGACCTCAAGCCGGAGACGGACGTGTACTGGTGCACGGCCGACGTCGGCTGGGTCACCGGGCATTCCTACATCGTCTACGGGCCGCTGGCCAATGGCGCGACCCAGGTCATGTACGAGGGCACGCCGGACACCCCGCACCAGGGCCGGTTCTGGGAGATCGTGCAGAAGTACGGGGTGACGATCCTGTACACGGCGCCGACCGCGATCCGTACGTTCATGAAGTGGGGCGACGACATCCCCGCCAAGTTCGACCTGTCCAGCCTGCGGGTGCTGGGCTCGGTGGGCGAGCCGATCAACCCCGAAGCGTGGATCTGGTACCGCAAGAACATCGGCCACGACCGCACCCCGGTGGTGGACACCTGGTGGCAGACCGAGACCGGCGCGATCATGATCTCGCCGCTGCCCGGCGTCACCGCCGCCAAGCCCGGCTCCGCGCAGACCCCGCTGCCCGGCATCTCCGCGACCGTCGTCGACGACGAGGCGAACGAGGTCCCCGACGGCGGCGGCGGTTACCTGGTGCTCACCGAGCCGTGGCCGTCCATGCTGCGCACCATCTGGGGCGACGACCAGCGCTTCCTCGACACCTACTGGTCCCGCTTCGAGGGCAGGTACTTCGCCGGTGACGGTGCCAAGAAGGACGACGACGGCGACATCTGGCTGCTGGGCCGCGTCGACGACGTGATGCTCGTGTCCGGGCACAACATCTCCACCACCGAGGTCGAGTCCGCCCTCGTCTCCCACCCCGCCGTGGCCGAGGCGGCCGTCGTCGGCGCCACCGACGAGACCACCGGGCAGGCCATCGTCGCCTTCGTCATCCTGCGCGGCACCGCGGCCGAGACCGACGACCTGGCCGCCGAGCTGCGCAACCACGTCGGAACCACCCTCGGCCCGATCGCCAAGCCCAAGCGGATCCTGCCGGTCGCGGAGCTGCCCAAGACCCGCTCCGGCAAGATCATGCGACGTCTGCTGCGCGACGTCGCCGAGAACCGTCAGCTCGGTGACGTCACGACGCTGACCGACTCCACGGTGATGGACCTCATCCAGACCAAGCTCCCCGCGGCACCCAGCGAGGACTGAGCTGGACGAAACGCGGGCACCCGGCGCCGAGCGCGCCGGGTGCCCTTTTCGTGCCTAACGTGGGAATCGCCGGATTCCCCTGGGCCACACTTTTAGGTAAACTAAGCAAAGCTCGATCCTCAGGTGTGCCGGGAAGTCTGGTCGGCAAGCGTTCCGTCCTGCCCACCGACCGGAGGTCTCCCCCGTGGCCGCGCCCCGCACCCCCACCGCCCGCAAGGTCCTCGGACGGCTCTCGCTGCCCGAGCGCACCTTCGTCGCGGACGCGCTGCGCACCGAGACGGTCGGCGGTGTGCTGCTGCTCCTGGCCGCGGTCACCGCGCTGGTCTGGGCCAACATCCCCGCGCTGCACGGCAGTTACGAGAGCGTCAGCCACTTCCACTTCGGCCCCGCGGCCCTCGGCCTGCATCTCTCGGTCGCGCACTGGGCCGCGGACGGCCTTCTCGCGGTCTTCTTCTTCGTCGCCGGGATCGAGCTCAAGCGCGAACTCGTCGCGGGCGATCTCCGTGACCCCAAGGCCGCCGCCCTGCCGGTCGTCGCGGCGCTGTGCGGCATGGCCGTACCCGCGCTCGTCTACGCCCTCACCAACCTCGCCGGTCACGGCTCCCTCAGGGGCTGGGCGGTGCCCACGGCCACCGACATCGCCTTCGCGCTCGCGGTCCTGGCCGTCATCGGCACGTCGCTGCCGAGCGCGCTGCGGGCCTTCCTGCTCACGCTCGCCGTCGTCGACGACCTCTTCGCGATCCTGATCATCGCCGTCTTCTTCACCAGCACCATCGACTTCGCCGCACTCGGCGGCGCGGTCGTGGGGCTGGCCGTCTTCTGGCTGCTGCTGCGCAAGGGCGTGCACGGCTGGTACGTGTACGTGCCGCTCGCCGTCGTCATCTGGGCGCTGATGTACAACAGCGGCGTCCACGCCACCATCGCCGGTGTCGCGATGGGCCTCATGCTGCGCTGCCACCGCCGCGAGGGCGAGGAGCACTCCCCCGGCGAGCGCATCGAGCATCTGGTGCGGCCCCTGTCGGCGGGGCTCGCCGTACCGCTGTTCGCGCTGTTCAGCGCCGGTGTCGCCGTCTCCGGGGGAGCACTCGGCGATGTGTTCACCAAGCCGGAGACGCTCGGCGTGGTCCTCGGGCTGGTCGTCGGCAAGGCGGTCGGGATCTTCGGCGGGACATGGCTGACGGCACGCTTCACCAGGGCCTCGCTCAGTGAGGACCTTCAGTGGGCCGACGTGTTCGCGGTGGCGACACTGGCCGGCATCGGGTTCACCGTGTCGCTGCTCATCGGCGAACTGGCCTTCGACTCGGACGCCGTACTGACCGACGAGGTCAAGGCCGCCGTGCTCACCGGGTCCCTGATCGCGGCCGTGCTGGCGACCGTTCTGCTGAAGATCCGCAACGCGAAGTACCGCAGGCTGTGCGAGGCCGAGGAGCGGGACGAGGACCTCGACGGCATCCCGGACATCTACGAGCAGGACGATCCGGCGTACCACCTGCGCATGGCCGCGATCTACGAGGGGAAGGCGGCCGAGCACCGGCGGATCGCCGAGGAGAAGGCCGCCGAGCGACGCGCGCCCGTCGAAGTGCCGGGCGGGGCGGGCGAGGAGGACGGCCGTCCGGCATGATCTGACGGGACGGTACAAACGGATCGTCCGTACACATGGATCCGTCCACAGCAGTCAGGCAGAAGAGGGAGACCGCGATGAGCGCACCCGACGGCAGCCCGGTCGGCACCGAACGCAGCATCGGTCAGCTGTTCGCCTCGGCGACGGCCGAGATGTCGGCGCTGGTGCACGACGAGATCGCGCTGGCCAAGGCGCAGCTCAAGCAGGACGTCAAGAAGGGTGCGACCAGCGGCGGGGCGTTCACGGTGGCCGCCGCGGTCCTCGTGTTCTCGCTGCCGATGCTCAACTTCGCGCTGGCGTACGGCATCCAGGCCTGGACCGGCGGTCACAACGGACAGGGCGGCTGGAGCCTCGGCTGGTGCTTCCTGCTGTCCTTCGCGGCGAACGTGCTGATCGCCGGGCTGCTCGCCCTGGTCGGCGTGATCTTCGCCAAGAAGGCGAAGAAGAGCCAGGGACCGCAGAAGGTGGCCGCTTCCATGAAGGAGTCGGCGGGCGTCCTGCAGAAGGCCAAGCCGCACCCGCGGCCCGAGACCCCGGCGATCGAGGACCGCGCTCCCGCGGCCATCGAGGCTGTGGCACGCTCGTCCTCATGACGGATCCCGCCACGCCTTCGGCGCAACCCGCTTCGGTGGTACGACCGGACGCCCTCCCCGACGGGACGAAGGTGACCCATCGGGAGGTCGCCGCCAACGGCGCCCGCTTCCACATCGCCGAGGCCGGTGACGGGCCGCTGGTGCTGCTGCTGCACGGCTTCCCGCAGTTCTGGTGGACCTGGCGCCACCAGCTCGGCGCGCTGGCCGAGGCCGGATACCGGGCCGTCGCCATGGACCTGCGCGGAGTGGGCGGCAGCGACCGCACCCCGCGCGGCTACGACCCGGCCAACCTCGCGCTCGACATCACCGGGGTGATCCGCTCCCTCGGCGAGCCGGACGCCGCGCTGGTCGGCCACGACCTGGGCGGGTATCTGGCGTGGACGGCGGCCGTGATGCGGCCCAAGCTGGTACGGCGGCTCGCGGTGGCCTCGATGCCGCATCCGCGGCGCTGGCGCTCGGCGATGCTCGCGGACGTCCGCCAGACGCGCGCCGGTTCCTACATCTGGGGCTTCCAGCGGCCGTGGCTCCCGGAGCGGCAGCTGGCCGCCGACGACGGCGCCCTCGTCGCCGAGCTGATCCGGGAGTGGTCCGGGCCGCAGGTGCCGGACGACAAGACGCTGGACGTCTACCGCCGGGCGATGTGCATCCCGTCGACGGCGCACTGCTCGATCGAGCCGTACCGGTGGATGGTGCGCTCGATGGCCCGGCCGGACGGCATCCAGTTCAACCGCCGGATGAAGCGCCCGCTGCGGGTGCCGACCCTCCATCTGCACGGCTCCCTCGACCCGGTGATGCGCACCCGCAGCGCGGCCGGCTCCGGCGAGTACGTCGAAGCCCCGTATCGCTGGCGCCTGTTCGACGGTCTGGGCCACTTCCCGCACGAGGAGGACCCGGCGGCCTTCACCGCGGAACTGGTCAACTGGCTGAAGGATCCCGAACCCGATCGGTGATGGCTCCGATGCGCCCGGTATCCGGATCTGAACACCTGTCCTACGAACAGCCACTTGCCCGGCGCATAGGCCAATTGGGGGCTCTGGTGACGGTTATCGACCTTGGGGCAGGGGCACACGTCGGGGTATGGGCTGGACGCACGACTACAGTGACGCAGCACGCACTCGCCGCTCGGCCAATGGTCTGAGCTCCCACCAACGAGGCGGTGCGCCGCAACTGGCGGGCACGGATCTCCGGGTGGGCATCCCGCGCATTCTGCGCCGCCGGGCCCGCTGGGTCTCGGTACGGCTGCGTCACCCTCGAGGCTGACGCCCTCTCCTCACCCCGCACCACGCCTCAGAGGGCGCAGCTGTCGCTGTCCACCTGCTGGTTCGCGGTACGTCCTTTGACGATGTCCTCCTGGATCTCGTCCGCGGTGAGCGCGTATCCGGTCTCGGGGTCGTCGAGGGACTTCGCGAAGACCACGCCGTACACCTCCCCCTGGGGGGTGAGCAGCGGGCCGCCGGAGTTGCCCTGGCGGACGGTCGCGTACAGCGAGTAGACATCGCGGTGCACGGTGCCCCGGTGGTAGATGTCCGGGCCGTTGGCGGGGATCTGTCCCCGTACACGTGCGGCACGGACGTCGTACGAGCCGTTCTCCGGGAAGCCCGCGATGATCGCTCCGTCGTCGCGCTTGGCGTCCGTGGGTGAGAACTTCAGAACGGGCGCCTTCAGCTTCGGCACGTCCAGTACGGCGATGTCGCGGTGCCAGTCGTACAGGACGACCTTGGCGTCGTACGTCCTGCCCTCGCCGCCTATCTGGACGGTGGGCTCGTCGACGCCGCCGACGACGTGCGCGTTGGTCATGACGCGGCGGTCGGCGAAGACGAAGCCGGTGCCCTCGAGGACCTTGCCGCAGCTCTGGGCGGTGCCCACGACCTTGACGATGGACTGCTTGGCGCGGACGGCGACGGGGCTGTTGGCGAGGGCCGGGTCGGGCGGCTGGACGTCGGTGATGGGCTCGTTCGCGAAGGGGCTGAAGACCTGCGGGAAGCCGTTCTGCGCGAGGACCGAGGAGAAGTCCGCGAACCAGCTGTTCGCCTGGGTGGGCAGCGCCCGGGAGACGCCGAGGAGGACCTTGGAGTTACGGACCTCCTTGCCCAGGGTGGGCAGCGTCGTGCCGGCGAGGGCGGAGCCGATCAGCCACGCGACCAGCAGCATCGCGACGACGTTGACCAGGGCGCCGCCGGTCGCGTCCAGGGCGCGGGCCGGGGACCAGGTGATGTACCGGCGCAGCTTGTTGCCGAGATGGGTGGTCAGGGCCTGCCCGACGGAGGCGCAGACGATCACGACGACGACCGCGACCACGGCGGCGGTGGTGCTCACCTCGGCGTTGTCGGTCAGGGCGTCCCAGATGACGGGCAGCGTGTAGACCGCGACGAGACCGCCGCCGAGGAAACCGATCACCGACAGGATGCCGACGACGAAGCCCTGCCGGTAGCCGACGATCGCGAACCACACGGCGGCGACCAGCAACAGGATGTCCAGCACGTTCACCGGTTCGAGCCTCGCCTCGTCATGTCGCGGTCACCACAGGTCAGCCGGGGGTCCGGGGAACGTCCCCCGGGAAGACACAGCACGGCAGACACCCTGTCATGAGCGCCAGTCGAGCGGGACCTGCTTGCCGCGGTCCCAGGGGCGCTCCCAGCCGGAGTAGTGGAGCAGGCGGTCGATGATGCCCGCCGTGAAGCCCCACACCAGGGCCGATTCGACCAGGAATGCCGGACCTCGGTGGCCGCTGGGGTGGACGGTCGTCGCACGGTTGTCGGGGTTGGTGAGATCGGCCACGGGGACGGTGAAGACCCGCGCCGTCTCGTTCGGATCGACCACGCCGACCGGGCTCGGCTCGCGCCACCAGCCCATCACCGGGGTCACCACGAAGCCGCTGACCGGGATGTACAGCTTGGGCAGGACGCCGAAGAGCTGGACGCCGGAGGGGTCGAGCCCGGTCTCCTCCTCGGCCTCGCGGAGAGCGGCCCGCAGCGGCCCGTCGGCCTTCGGGTCGCCGTCCTCGGGGTCGAGGGCGCCGCCGGGGAAGGAGGGCTGGCCGGCGTGCGAGCGCAGCGAGCTGGCCCGCTCCATCAGCAGCAGTTCGGGGCCGCGCTCTCCCTCGCCGAACAGCACCAGCACCGCCGACTGCCGGCCCGCCCCGTCGGCCGGGGGCAGGAAGCGGCTCAGCTGCAGCGGCTGAACCGTCTCCACCGCCCGCACCACCGGGTCCAGCCAGTCGGGCAGCCCCTCCTTGCTGATCGTCACCGCCCCGCCCTGCGTATCACTCGTGCGCGTCATCGCCACCCCCGTCGTCCTGCCCGTCCAACGCCCACGACCCCCTCGCCCGTTCCTGCCACGACCCTGAGATCACCCCGAATCACCCTTGAGCCCAGGTCCGGGTCCCCGACGACCGGACCCCGGAAACGGACCGGACCCCGACCTCGGTCCCCGCCCACCGCAGAGCGCCGGTTCAAGCATGCTCTCGAAGCCCGGACCGCCCGAGCCCCACTCCTGGGAGCGGGCACGGCGAGGCCCGTCATCCGGCGCCCAGCGGGGGTGCCGGCCTGCCGCCCGCGTCCAGGTAGGACTGCGGGGGATTGAGGCGTTGCCCCGGGAAGCCGCCCTTCTCGTACTTGAGGAGCTTCTTCGCCTTCTCGGGGTCCGTCTCGCCCTCGCCGTAGGCCGGGCAGAGCGGGGCGATGGGGCAGGCGCCGCAGGCGGGCTTGCGGGCGTGGCAGATGCGGCGGCCGTGCCAGATCACGTGGTGCGACAGGTCCGTCCAGTCGCTCTTCGGGAAGAGCGCTCCCACGGCGGCCTCGATCTTGTCCGGGTCGGTCTCCGCGGTCCACTGCCACCGCCTGACCAGCCGCTGGAAGTGCGTGTCCACGGTGATGCCGGGGCGCCCGAACGCGTTGCCGAGCACCACGAAAGCGGTCTTGCGGCCCACGCCGGGCAGCTTGACCAGGTCCTCCAGACGGCCGGGCACCTCCCCGCCGAACTGCTCGACGATCCCCTTCGACAGCCCTATCACCGACCTGGTCTTCGCCCGGAAGAACCCGGTCGGGCGGAGGATCTCCTCGACTTCCTCGGGGTTGGCCGCGGCCAGGTCCTCGGGCGTCGGGTACTTGGCGAACAGGGCCGGTGTCGTCTGGTTCACGCGCAGGTCCGTGGTCTGGGCCGACAGGACCGTCGCGACGATCAGCTGGAAGGGGTTCTCGAAGTCCAGCTCCGGGTGGGCGTACGGGTACACCTCGGCGAGTTCGCGGTTGATCCGCCGGGCACGGCGCACGAGGGCGGTGTGCGACTCGCCCTTCGGTGGCGCGACGGTCTTCGCGGCCTGGGCGCCCGGCACCGCGGCGGTCGCCTTCTTGGGCGCCACCACCGCCTTCTTCACAGCCGCCTTTTTCACAGGCGACTTTTTCACGGCCTTCTTCGCGGCCGCCTTCTTCACCGGAATTGCTTCTGTCGCTTTTGCCGGTTTCTTTCCGCCACCGGAGTTCTGTTCGCCCATAGCGGAATCACGACGTACAACCACCCGCCCAGCTCCCTTGGCCTGTGCTCTCACCGGCGATTTGGACACCCGGCCAGCCTAGAGCCCGCCACCGACATCCGCCCCGGACCCAGGGGATCGGCCGCCAATTGGACCCCTGCCGCCCACCCCGGGACACCTGTGCGGCATCCTTGTGACAGATCACACTGTTTGGACCGTCCGGCAAGATGGGGAACACGGACCCCTGGTACCAAGGGGGAGCAAGATCCCCTGAGCAGGTCGACAAGGAGAGAACTCGTGGACGACGTTCTGCGGCGGAACCCGCTCTTCGCGGCGCTCGACGACGAGCAGGCCGCGGAGCTCCGCGCCTCCATGAGTGAGGTGACCCTCGCGCGCGGTGACTCGCTCTTCCACGAGGGCGACCCCGGTGACCGGCTCTATGTCGTCACCGAGGGCAAGGTCAAGCTGCACCGCACCTCCCCCGACGGCCGCGAGAACATGCTCGCCGTCGTCGGCCCCGGCGAGCTGATCGGCGAGCTGTCGCTGTTCGACCCGGGCCCGCGCACCGCCACGGCCACCGCGCTGACCGAGGTCAAGCTGCTCGGTCTCGGCCACGGCGACCTCCAGCCCTGGCTGAACGTACGGCCCGAGGTGGCCGGCGCCCTGCTGCGCGCCGTCGCGCGGCGGCTGCGCAAGACCAACGACCAGATGTCCGACCTGGTCTTCTCGGACGTCCCCGGCCGTGTGGCACGCGCCCTGCTGGACCTCTCGCGCCGCTTCGGCGTGCAGTCCGAGGAGGGCATCCACGTCGTCCACGACCTCACGCAGGAGGAGCTGGCCCAGCTGGTCGGTGCCTCGCGCGAGACGGTCAACAAGGCGCTGGCGGACTTCGCCCAGCGCGGGTGGCTGCGCCTGGAGGCGCGTGCGGTGATCCTCCTGGACGTGGAGAGGCTCGCCAAGCGGTCTCGCTGACGCTCCTTTGGGAGCTCCGGCTGATGTAGTGGAGCCATGTCCGACAACGTGCTCTCCAAGGGCCTCGATCCCCAGGGCTACATCGAGCGCGAGGGCTCCCTCGGGCGCGTTCCGCACGCCTTCCGCCCCGTCGTCGCCGCCGCTCGTGACCGGCTGCTGGACCTCTTCGGGGCGCGGCTGCACAGCGCGTACCTCTACGGGTCCCTTCCGCGAGGCACCGCGCGCGTGGGACGCAGCGACCTGGATCTCCTGGTCGCCCTGCGGGAGGAGCCGACCGACGCGGACCACGACGCCGTACGGGCGCTGGGCGAGGCGCTCGACAAGGAGTTCCCGCAGATCGACGGCGTCGGCACGCTGCTGTACGGCCGGGCGCGGCTGCTGAGCGCGGCGGAGACGTACGACCTGGGGTGGTTCGTGGCCTGTATGTGCACCCCGCTGCTCGGGGAGGATCTCGCCGAGTACCTGCCGCGCTACCGGCCCGACTCCCGGCTCGCCCGGGAGACCAACGGCGACCTCGCCGAGCTGCTGCCCCGCTGGCGGCGGCGGATCGCGGACGCCGACGACACGGATGCGGCCCGAAGGCCCCTCGTGCGGTTCATGTCACGCCATCTCGTGCGCACCGGGTTCACGCTCGTCATGCCCCGCTGGGGCGGCTGGACCAGCGAGCTGGCGGAGATGGCGGAGGCGTTCGCCGCGTACCACCCCGAGCGGGCCGAGCAGATGCGCGCGGCGGCGCTGCTCGGCCACGAGCCGACCGGGGATCCGGCCGTGCTGCGGTCGTACGTCGACGAGCTCGGACCGTGGCTCGCCGACGAGTACGCGCGCGTGCACGGGGTGAAGACGCCCCGGCCCTGAGGGCCTGTCTACAGGCCCTAGATCAGGCCGTGCTCCTCCAGGTAGTCCAGCTGGGCGCGCACCGACAGCTCCGCCGCCGGCCACAGGGAGCGGTCGACGTCGGCGTAGACGTGGGCGACGACCTCGGACGGGGTGCCGTAGCCGTCCTCGACGGCCGTCTCGACCTGGGCGAGGCGGTGGGCGCGGTGGGCGAGGTAGAACTCGACGGCGCCCTGCGCGTCCTCCAGGACGGGGCCGTGGCCCGGGAGGACCGTGTGGACGCCGTCGTCGACCGTCAGGGAGCGCAGCCGGCGCAGTGAGTCCAGGTAGTCACCGAGACGGCCGTCGGGGTGCGCCACGACCGTCGTACCGCGGCCCAGGACGGTGTCCCCTGTCAGGACCGCCTGATCGGCCGGGAGGTGGAAGCACAGCGAGTCCGAGGTGTGCCCGGGCGTCGGTACGACCCTGAGCTCCAGACCGCCGACGGTGACCGCGTCCCCCGCGCCCAGCCCCTCGTCGCCCAGCCGCAGCGCCGGGTCCAGGGCCCGTACCTTCGTGCCGGTGAGCTCGGCGAAGCGCGCGGCGCCCTCGGCGTGGTCCGGGTGGCCATGGGTCAGCAGGGTCAGCGCGACACGCCGGCCGGCCTTCTCGGCGGTGTCGGCGACCGCGCGCAGATGGCCCTCGTCCAGCGGACCGGGATCGACGACCACCGCGAGCTCGGAGTCCGGCTCGGCGAGGATCCAGGTGTTCGTGCCGTCCAGGGTCATCGGGGAGGCGTTGGGCGCCAGCACGTTCACGGCCCGGGCGGTGGCGGGCCCGGAGGAGACCCCGCCGCGGGGCCGGCCGGGGAGGGCTGCTGCGTCGGTCATGCGGGGGCTCCACCGGTCGGGATGTGCTTGGTGAACTCGTCGTGGCCCGGCCAGGACAGCACGATCTCGCCGTCCGCCAGCCGGGCCCGCGCCAGTACGGCGGTCATGTCACGGCCCGGGGCCGCCGCGAGCGCCTCGTCGGCCGTGGCGTACGGGGCCAGCTGGCGCAGGGTCGCGATGGTGGGCGGCATCATCAGCAGCTCGCCCTTGTCGTAGCCTTCGGCGGCCTCCTGAGGCCGGATCCACACCGTCCGGTCGGCCTCCGTGGAGGCGTTGCGGGTGCGCTGGCCGTGCGGCAGGGCGGCGACGAAGAACCAGGTGTCGTAGCGACGGGTCTCGAACTCGGGGGTGATCCAGCGCGTCCAGGCGCCCAGCAGGTCCGAGCGCAGGACAAGACCGCGGCGGTCCAGGAACTCGGCGAAGGAGAGGTCGCGGGCGACCAGGGCCGCGCGGTCGTCCTCCCAGTCCTCGCCCGTGGTGTCGCCGACCACCGAGTCCGCGGACGGCCCGGCGAGCAGGACGCCCGCCTCCTCGTACGTCTCCCGCACGGCCGCGCAGACGATCGCCTGCGCGGCCGCCTCGTCGACGCCGAGCCGGTCCGCCCACCACGCGCGCGTGGGGCCCGCCCAGCGGATCTGGCGCTCGTCGTCCCGGGGATCGACGCCACCGCCCGGATACGCGTACGCGCCTCCGGCGAAGGCCATGGAGGCGCGTCTGCGCAGCATGTGGACGGCGGGACCGCCGGCGGTGTCCTTCAGGAGCATGACGGTCGCCGCGCGCTTCGGGACGACCGGAGTTAGGGTGCCCTCGGCGAGCGCCCGGATGCGTTCCGGCCAGTCCTGCGGAAACCACTGCCCATTCGCCATGGGCGGAGGCTATCCCGTGGCGCGCGAATGTTCGAGAGGTCCCCCGAGGTCAGAGCGGCCGTTACGGCACGAGCTCGACCTGGATCTCGACCTCCACCGGCGCGTCCAGCGGCAGCACCGCCACGCCGACCGCGCTGCGCGCGTGCACGCCCTTGTCGCCGAGGACCTCGCCGAGGAGTTCGCTCGCGCCGTTGACCACACCGGGCTGGCCGGTGAAGTCCGCGGCCGAGGCGACGAAGCCGACGACCTTGACCACGCGCGCGATCCGGTCCAGGTCGCCGGTGACGGACTTGACCGCCGCCAGGGCGTTCAGGGCGCAGGTGCGGGCCAGGTCCTTGGCCTCCTCCGCCGTGACCTCCGCGCCGACCTTGCCCGTGACGGGCAGCTTGCCCTCGACCATCGGCAGCTGGCCGGCGGTGTAGACGTACACACCCGACTGGACGGCCGGCTGGTACGCGGCCAGCGGCGGGACGACCTCGGGAAGCGTCAGGCCCAGTTCGGCGAGCCTCTCCTCGACCGCGCCCATTACTGCTTCTCCCGCTTCAGGTAGGCCACCAGCTGCTCGGGGTTGTTGGGCCCCGGCACGACCTGGACGAGCTCCCAGCCGTCCTCGCCCCAGGTGTCCAGGATCTGCTTCGTGGCGTGGACGAGCAGCGGCACGGTTGCGTATTCCCACTTGGTCATGTGGCTGACTGTATCCGCTGTTATCCACAGGCCGCCGCGTAGGTCGCGGGCGTACTGGTTAGGCTCGAAGACGTGAGCAGGCTCCAGGTCGTCAGCGGCAAGGGCGGGACCGGAAAGACCACGGTCGCCGCCGCTCTCGCGTTGGCCCTCGCGACCGAGGGGAAGCGGACGCTTCTCGTCGAGGTCGAGGGGCGCCAGGGCATCGCGCAGCTCTTCGAGACGGAAGCGCTGCCCTATGAGGAGCGGAAGATCGCCGTCGCTCCCGGGGGCGGGGAGGTGTACGCCCTCGCCATCGATCCCGAACTGGCCCTTCTGGACTATCTCCAGATGTTCTACAAGCTCGGGGGTGCCGGCAGAGCGCTGAAGAAGCTCGGCGCGATCGACTTCGCCACCACCATCGCCCCGGGCCTCAGGGACGTGCTCCTGACCGGCAAGGCGTGCGAGGCGGTGCGGCGCAAGGAGAAGAGCGGGCGCTTCACCTACGACTACGTCGTCATGGACGCACCCCCCACCGGCCGCATCACCCGCTTCCTGAACGTCAACGACGAGGTGGCGGGCCTGGCGAAGATAGGGCCGATACACAATCAGGCGCAGGCCGTGATGCGGGTGCTGAAGTCGCCGGAGACGGCCGTGCACCTGGTGACGCTGCTGGAGGAGATGCCCGTCCAGGAGACCGCGGACGGGATCGCCGAACTGCGCGCCGCGAAGCTGCCGGTGGGCCGGATCATCGTCAACATGGTGCGCCCGGAGGTGTTGGACGGCCCGGACCTGGAACTCGTCCGCAGCGTGCCGCGTTCCTCCGTCGCGAAGGCGCTGTCGGCGGCGGGTCTCGGCGGCGCGCGGCGCGGCGGGAACGCCGAGAAGCTGGTCGACCCGCTGCTGCGGCAGGCGGAGGAGTACGCCGAGCGGTACGCGCTGGAGCACGAACAGCGCTCAGTCCTCACCGAACTGGGCCTGCCGCTGCACGAACTGCCGCTGCTCGCCGAGGGCATGGACCTGGCGGGCCTGTACGAGCTGGCCAGGGAGCTGCGGAAGCAGAACCTGTCATGACCGGCGGCACGAGTGGGAAGTGGGGGCCGTCATGAACCGGGCCACGAGTGGGAAGCGGGCCGGTCATGAACGGGGGGCCCAGGTCGGAAGCGGGGCCAGGTCGAAAGCGGGCCCAGGTCAGAAACAGGGCCCGTCATGAACCGCGGCACGTATCACAGGCAGCGCCCGTCATGAACCGGGGCACGTATCACAGGCAGCGCCCGTCATGAACCGGGGCACAAGTCGGAAGCAGGGGATGTCATGAGTCCGGATTCGGCAAGCGCCCAGGAGAGCGTCCGACCCCACCGCCTCTCCCCCGCGCGGGTGCTCGACGTCGACCCGCTGCTGGACGACCCGGCGACGCGGATCGTGGTGTGCTGCGGCTCGGGCGGGGTCGGCAAGACGACGACGGCGGCGGCACTCGGCCTCAGGGCCGCCGAGCGCGGACGCAAGGTGGTCGTGCTGACCATCGACCCGGCGCGCAGGCTCGCCCAGTCCATGGGCATCGACTCCCTGGACAACACGCCACGCCGCGTGAAGGGCGTCGAGGGCGACGGCGAACTGCACGCGATGATGCTCGACATGAAGCGCACCTTCGACGAGATCGTCGAGGCGCACGCGGACCCCGAGCGCGCGGCCACGATCCTGTCGAACCCCTTCTACCAGTCGCTGTCCGCGGGCTTCGCCGGCACGCAGGAGTACATGGCGATGGAGAAGCTGGGGCAGTTGCGGGCCCGGGACGAGTGGGACCTGATCGTCGTCGACACCCCGCCCTCCCGCTCGGCGCTGGACTTCCTGGACGCGCCCAAGCGGCTCGGGTCGTTCCTCGACGGCCGGCTGATCCGGCTGCTGACCGCGCCGGCCAAGCTGGGCGGACGGGCGGGGATGAAGTTCCTGAACGTCGGGATGTCGATGATGACCGGCACGCTGGGCAAACTGCTGGGCGGTCAGCTCCTCAAGGACGTCCAGACGTTCGTCGCGGCGATGGACACGACCTTCGGCGGGTTCCGCACCCGCGCCGACGCCACGTACAAGCTGCTGCAGGCGCCCGGGACGGCGTTCCTGGTGGTGGCGGCCCCGGAGCGCGACGCGCTGCGCGAGGCCGCGTACTTCGTGGAGCGGCTGGCGGCCGAGAACATGCCGCTGGCCGGACTGGTGCTCAACCGGGTCCACGGCAGCGGCGCCGACCGGCTGTCGGCCGAGCGCGCGCTCGGCGCCGCGGAAAATCTTGTGGAGCCCCGCATTGTCGATCAGGACGGCGGGAAAGCTGGACTTCGTAACTCTCCCGACACGTACGGCAGTTCAGAATCTCCCGCATCCGGGCCCGCCGCGTCCGGGGCGACCCGGCCCTCCGACCCTCCCGTGTCCAGGACCAACTCCCCCGGTCCGGATCAGGAGGACGAGGGCGCCGAGGGCACCCAGGGCGTCGAGCGGCTCACCGCGGGCCTGCTGAGGCTGCACGCCGAACGTATGCAACTGCTCTCCCGCGAGCAGCGCACGCGCGACCGTTTCACCGCGCTCCACCCCGAGGTGGCGGTGGCCGAAGTGGCCGCGCTGCCCGGCGATGTGCACGACCTCGCGGGCCTCAGGGACATCGGTGACCGGCTCGCGGCCAACCGGCCGGAGCTGCCCGAGACCGCCGTCGACTGAGCCGAGGGGTGCCCTCAGCTCACCGCCGCGTAGTTCTCGTACACCTCGTCGTCGTCGAGCGGCAGGATGCCCACGCCCCGCTCGTACTCCACACGTGCCGTCTCGAGCAGCCGGCGCCAGGAGGTCACGGTGGGCCGCCTGCGCAACAGCGCGCGGCGCTCCCGCTCCGTCATGCCTCCCCACACGCCGAACTCGACGCGGTTGTCCAGCGCGTCAGCCAGGCATTCGGTGCGTACCGGGCATCCGGTGCACACCGCCTTGGCCCTGTTCTGCGCTGCTCCCTGAACGAACAGTTCATCCGGATCGGTAGTGCGGCAGGCGGCCTGCGCACTCCAGTCGGTTACCCAGCCCATACCGGCGCCGTCCTCTCCCGAATCGAGGCTCCCCCACGGCGGCAGCGGCATATTCACCGCCGCCAGTTGAGGACGTTACGGAAGGCGGGCACACCGCAACACCCCCTTCGGGCCCAATCTTGAATGGCCCGAACGGACTATGGGTAAGCGGCAGATCACCCGGGGGAGTGAGCTGGTGACATACGTGACTTTCCCGGCAAAGCGGGACAGTTCCATGGAGTCACAACGGACACCGCCCGACACACAAGGCGGATTCGGACACGCCCCCACCAAAAAAGTCGGGGAACTTCCGGAACGATTCGGGGTCGCCGGACGTATTGATACGTGGCCCTACTGCTGTGACAGTTGAGAGCAGCTTAGGCCAAGGCATATACGCGTGTCCGGCGATTGAGAACGTAGGCTGCCCTCATGCCAAAGAAGCGCTCGGGCGGTGGCCTGTCCCCAACGCAGCAGGCCGCCAAGTTCCTCGGTGTCAGTGTGCTCGCGGGAGCCGTCATGGCCGGCATCGCGCTGCCCGCCGTGGGCGCGCTGGGCCTGGCCGCCAAGGGATCGGTGGAGAGCTTCGACGAGCTGCCGGCCAATCTGAAGACGCCTCCGCTCAGCCAGCGCACCACCATCCTCGACGCCGACGGCGGCCAGATCGCCACCGTGTACTCGCGCGACCGTACGGTCGTCCAGCTCAAGGACATCTCGCCGTACATGCAGAAGGCGATCGTCGCGATCGAGGACTCGCGCTTCTACCAGCACGGCGCGGTCGACCTGAAGGGCGTCCTGCGCGCCCTCAACAAGAACGTGCAGAGCAGCGGGGTCGCCCAGGGCGCCTCCACGCTCACCCAGCAGTACGTCAAGAACGTCTTCGTGGAGGAGGCCGGCGACGACCCCACCAAGGTCGCCGAGGCCACCCAGCAGACCATCGGCCGCAAGATCAAGGAACTGAAGTACGCGATCCAGGTGGAGGAGGAACTCGGCAAGAAGAGGATCCTCGAGAACTACCTGAACATCACGTTCTTCGGCGAGCAGGCCTACGGCGTCGAGGCAGCCTCCCAGCGCTACTTCTCCAAGCACGCCAAGGACCTCAACCTCCAGCAGGCCGCGCTGCTCGCGGGCATCGTCCAGTCGCCGACCCGGTACGACCCGGTCAACGACGCGACGGAGGCCACCCTGCGCCGCAACGTCGTGCTGCAGCGCATGGCCGACATGGGTGACGTCTCGCAGGCGGAGGCCAACGCGGCCAAGAAGACGCCGCTGGGCCTCGACCCCAGCAAGCCCAAGAACGGCTGCATCACGGCCGTCAAGGGCGCGGGCTTCTTCTGCGACTACGTGCGCGAGGTCTTCCTGACCAACCCGATGTTCGGCAAGACCCAGGAGGCCCGGGCCAAGGTCTGGAACCAGGGCGGTCTGACGATCCGCACGACGCTGGACCCGCAGTCCCAGAAATCCGTCCAGCGCTCCATCAAGGAGCACGTCTACAAGAGCGACCAGGTCGCCACCGCCGCGACCATCGTGGAGCCCGGCACCGGCAAGATCCTGGCGATGGGCCAGTCACGGCCGTACGGCATCAACATCAAGGACCACGAGACCTCGATCAACCTGTCCGTGGACAAGGACATGGGCGGCGGCGCGGGCTATCAGCCCGGTTCGACGTTCAAGCCGATCGTGGCCGCGGCCGCCATAGAGGGCGGTACGCCGGCGACGCAGGAGTACTCCTCGCCGTACGAGATGGACTACCCCGCCCCCGTCTCCGCCTGCGACGGCAGGACCTGGGACGAGAAGGGCGTCAAGCTCACCAACGAGAACCCCGACGAACACGGCCCGTACTCCATGAAGGAGGCGACCGCCAAGTCGGTCAACACCTACTACGTGCAGCTGATCAGCGACATCGGCATCTGCCCGGTGACGACGATGGCGCAGAAGATGGGCGTGGATCGGGCCGACGGCAGGAAGATCCAGCAGGCCCCGTCGATCGCGCTCGGCACGCAGGAGATGTCGCCGCTGACCATGGCGAACGCCTACGCCACCTTCGCCGCGCGCGGCATGTACTGCACGCCGGTCGCCATCGAGTCGATCGCCCAGACCGTGGGCACCCAGAAGAAGTCGCTGGAGGTGCCGAAGTCGACCTGCTCGCGCGCGATGTCGGAGAAGACCGCCGACACCGTGACGACGCTGCTGAAGGGCGTGGTCGAGGACGGCACCGGTAAGGCGGCGGGCCTCGACAGCCGCCCGAGCGCGGGCAAGACCGGTACCACGGACAACCGCTACGCGGCCTGGTTCGTCGGCTTCACCCCGAACATGGCGGGCGCGGTCTGGGTCGGCGACCCGGCCCACGAGCGCCAGATGAAGAACATCACCATCGGCGGCGTCTGGAACGAGAAGGTCTACGGCGGCCAGGTCCCCGGACCGATCTGGCGCGACATGATGGACGGCGCGCTGGACGGCAAGCCGGTGGAGCAGTTCCACCTCGTCTACATCCCCAATCCCGACAAGGGCAAGGACAAGGGAAACGGCGACGGGAAGAACGGCGGCAACGACAACGGCGGCCTGACCAACGGCGGCCAGGACTCGGGCGGCAACAACGGTGGCACCTTCCCGACGCCGACGTTCTCGTTCCCGGACAACCTCTTCCAGGGCCAGAGCAACGGCAACGGAAATGGCGGCCGCCGCGGCTGACGCCGTGGCCTGAGCACGCCGAGGCCCCTGACCGTCGTAACCGGATCTCTCCGGTATGTGACCGGACTTCTCCGGTACGACGATCAGGGGCCGTTTCCGTTGCGTGCCGCGGTTGCGGTCAGCCGGCGAGGAGGCGCTTCACCTCCGCGGCGACCCGGCCGCCCTCGGCCAGGCCCGCGACCTTCGGGTTGACGATCTTCATGACGGCGCCCATGGCACGCGGACCCTCGGCGCCGGCCGCCTTCGCCTCCTCGACGGCCTGGGCGACGATGGTGTTCAGCTCTTCGTCGCTGAGCTGCTTCGGCAGGTACGCGGCGAGGACCTCGCCCTCCGCCTTCTCCCGCTCGGCGGACTCGGCGCGGCCACCCTGCGCGAAGGCCTCGGCCGCCTCCCGGCGCTTCTTCGCCTCGCGGGTGATCACCTTCTGCACCTCGTCGTCGGAGAGCTCGCGCTTCTGCTTGCCCGCGACCTCCTCCTTGGTGATCGCGGCGAGCGTCAGCCGGAGCGTCGAGGAGCGGAGCTCGTCGTGCCCCCTGATCGCGGCCGTGAGGTCTTCCTGCAGCTTCGACTTGAGCGTGGTCATGGGTTTGATTGTGGCAGGTACCGACACCCCGACGCCCTTCCATTTGGACGGCCCGACGCCCTGTCACTTAAGGGGCGGTGAGGATCGTGCGGTCACGGACCGGGGTGGCTCGGGTGCCGTGCCGGGTCTGTCACGATGGAGGTATGCGCGCTCGATACGGAGTACCTCTGGGGATCGCGGCGGCAGGCGCCGCCGGTGTGGCCTACGCGGCGGGGTTCGAGGCCCGCTCCTTCCGCCTGCGAAGGGTGACGGTGCCCGTCCTGCCGTCCGGCATGCGCCCCCTGCGCGTCCTGCAGGTCTCCGACATCCACATGGTCGGCGGCCAGCGCAAGAAGCAGCGCTGGCTGCGCTCGCTGGCCGGCCTGCGCCCCGACTTCGTGATCAACACGGGTGACAACCTGTCCGACCCGGAGGCCGTGCCGGAGGTCCTGGACGCGCTGGGCCCGCTGATGGAGTTCCCCGGCGCCTATGTCTTCGGCTCCAACGACTACTACGGCCCCAGGCCCCGCAACCCCGCCCGCTATCTGCTGGAGAAGGTGCAGGGCCGGCACGGTCTGAACGGCAACCCGCCGGTCGTCGGCGCGATCCACAACCCGTGGGAGGATCTGCGGGACGGTTTCGACGCGGCGGGCTGGCTGAACCTCACCAACACGCGCGGTCAGCTGAAGATCGAGGGAGTCTCGGTCGAGCTGACGGGCCTGGACGACCCACACATCAAGCGCGACCGCTACGTCCAGGTGGCCGGCGGCCCCTCACCCTCGGCGGACTTCTCGATGGGCGTCGTCCACGCGCCGTACCTGCGCGTCCTGGACGCCTTCACGGCGGACTCGTACCCCTTGATCCTGGCCGGCCACACCCACGGCGGGCAGCTCTGCGTCCCCTTCTACGGCGCCCTGGTCACCAACTGCGACCTGGACGCGGACCGGGTGAAGGGCCTGTCCTCGCACCGGGCGGAGGGCCGTACGTCGTATCTGCACGTGTCGGCGGGCTGCGGCACGAACCGCTACACGCCGGTACGGTTCGCGTGCCCACCGGAGGTCACGCTGCTGACATTGGTGGGCCGGGAGTAGGCGGGGCCCTGCTTTCGGCCGGGCCGAAGGCAGGGCCGGGCCATAGACAGGGCCGGGCCGAAGGCGTCCGCCGTCGGCCGTACCCCATACGGCCCGTCCGGATAGCCCCTTTCGTCCCCCCTCCCTAGCTTGGGGGCATGACCGCCCCCATACCCAGGGACATCCCGGACCTCCCCGCGGTCCCGGGCGTGCCCGTGCTGATGCCCTCCGCCGTCCCCGCCACGGCGGTGGTGACCCCGGTCCGCCGCCCTCTCACCGCCGTGTACCGCCTGCTCGTGGCCCTGGTGGCGGTGGCGGCCGTCACCGTCGACCTGTTCCTCGGCAGCCCGATCCGGGTCCTGAGCCACTTCACGATCCAGAGCAGCCTGTTCCTGGCCGCCGTCCTCACCCTCTCGGCCCGCCGAGCCTGGACGGCCCGCCGCCCGGTGCCGTCCGCCGTCACGGGCGCGGCACTGCTGTACGTCGTGATCGCGGCCCTGGTCTACCACCTGCTCCTGACCCACGCCTCGCCCCCCTTCTCCCTGACGGGCGGTACAACGGCGCCAACGGGCCGGCAGTGGCTGACCAACCAGCTCCTCCACACGGCGGTCCCGGCGGCCGCGGTCCTGGACTGGCTGCTCCTCACATCCCCCGGCCGCCTGCACCTGCGCCAGGCGGCACCGTGGCTCCTCTACCCCCTGACCTACCTGGCCCTCTCCTTCATCCGAGGCGAACTGATCCTCCCCGGAACTCGGGGCCGCTACCTCTACCCCTTCTTGGACGTCGACCTGCACGGCTACAAGGGCGTCCTCGGCAACGCCCTCCTCCTGGGCCTCGCCTTCTACGTCCTCGCCGTCCTCCTCGTCGCCCTCGACCACGCCCGCCCGAACCCCGTCCGCCACCGCGCGAAAACCGGATTTCGTCTACAGCCACCGGTGGGCTAAAGTAAACGACGTCGCCGCGACGAGCAGGACTGCAGCGACATCGGGGTGTAGCGCAGCTTGGCAGCGCGCTTCGTTCGGGACGAAGAGGTCGTGGGTTCAAATCCCGCCACCCCGACAGCCGAAACACCAGGTCAGGGGCTTGATCCGCAGGGCGGGTCGGGTCCCTGAGTGGTTTTCGGGGGGCTGCTGGGAGAAATCTGGGAGAAGATCTTGGAATCCTGCTCACCAGACAGACCTCCTGACATGCACTGAGCCGAACCGGCAATAGAGCAGGAGCGCGGCGCCGCCAACCTGCACACACCCTGAGCCCGACGGCCAGTCGATCGTGGGTCCCAGGCCTGCATTCAGGACGAGCCCTCAAGGGAACAGCGGCCCGCCCGGAGCCGAGGGTCCTCTACCCGGTGAGACCAATGCGGGCGCAGGCCGTCCGGAGGCCGCCGCAGATCTGGTCGATCGTGTAGACGTGGTCCTTGACCAGGGTCTGCTCGATGTTGTCCTTCGTCACCGCGCGCGGGGTGAGCAGGACCGAGGGAATGTTCCGGGTGGTGGGACTGTCCGTGGTCGTCGGGGCGACGGTGCGCAGATCGTGGCCGCGGCCCAGCGCGACGGCCAGCTCGGCGGCCGCGGCCGCTTCCGTGCGGAACGGCTTGTAGACCGTCATGTACTGCTCGCCCTTGACGATACGGCGTACGGCGTCGAGGTCGGCGTCCTGGCCGGTGACCGGCGGGAGAGCCGTGACGCCGGCGCTCTTGAGTGCGGCGATGGCGCCCGCGGCCATGGCGTCGTTGGCCGAGAGGACGCCGTCGATCCCGTTCGGGCCGAGCTCGGCGATGGCGGCGGACATATGGGCGTGGGCGTTCTCCGTGCTCCATCCCTGGGTGTCGTAGGCCCTGCCGATGCGCACCCTGCCCGCGAGGACGGAGAGCGCGCCCTGGCGGTACCAGGCCGCGTTGGGGCTGGTCGGGTCTCCGTTGAGCATCACGATCTGCCGTGCCTTGGCAGTGCCCATGGCGTTGAGGAGCGCCTCGCCCTGGAGCCTGCCGACCTCGCCGCCGTCGAAGCTGACGAAGCCGGAGATCGGGCCTTCCGCGAGCCGGTCGTAGGCGACGACCGGTACGCCCGCGGCGCGGGCCTCGCGGATCGAGGAACGCACGGCCTTGGTGTCCGCGGCATCGAGGATCAGGACCTTGACCCCCTTGGTGATCATGGAGTCCATCTGTGCTCGCTGCCGGGCCACGTCGTCGTCGGCGTTGGCGTACTCCAGGGTGCAGTGCGGGCACAGCTCCTTCACCCGCTGCTCGATCAGTGGTTTGTCGGAGTGCTCCCAGCGGGGCAGCGACCGGCTCGGCAGCAGCAGGCCCACGGCGAAGCCGTTCGCGCCCGCCTTGCCATCGCCCTCGTCCCCGCAAGCCGCCTGGGACAGCGTCAGGAGTACGGCGAGGAGCACCGCGAGGAAATGGGCTCTGCGGAAGGTCACGGCTGGCCCCCTCAAAGCGTTCCGGTCCCGGAGACCCCGGGATCCGGCTCGTGCGGTACGACGATCTCGCTCCACACCTGCTTGCCGCCCGCCACCGGCGTCGTGCCGAAGGACTCCGACATCGCCTCGACCAGCATCAGGCCCCGGCCGCCGGTGGACTCCCAGTCCATGATCACCGGCTTGGCGGGCGCCCGCGGCGAGGAGTCGCTGACGGCGACCCGGATCCGGTCCCCGCGCAGGACCACATCGAGGCGGACCGGGCCTTGGGTGTACACCAGAGCGTTGGTGACCAGTTCGGACACGACCAGCAGCACCGCGTCGGCCACTTCCTCGGCCTGCCAGCTGCGAAGGGTGCGCGCCGTGAAGCGGCGGGCGTGCATGACGGCGTCGGGCAGCCGCCACACCACCCAGCCGGCCCGGGTGGGGCGGGTCCCCATGCCGTCGTAGCGCAGCAGCAGCAGCGCCACGTCGTCCTCGCGGCGGCCGACGTCGCCGAGCAGCTCATCGGCCATGCGGCCGAGGTCCGTCGGATTGGCCGCGGCGAGTGCGCCCCGGGTGAGGTCCATGCCCTCGTCCACGGGCAGGCCGACGGCCTCGACCAAGCCGTCGGTGACCAGGGCCAGCACGGTGCCGGGCGACAGTGCGACCGCGGTCATGGGGAACTCCGCGTCCTCGAGGATGCCGAGCGGGAGTCCGCCCTCGACCTCGATCTCCTCGGTGCTGCCGTCGGGGAGCCGCACCAGCGGTGCGAGGTGCCCGGCCCGTACGAACAGGGTGTTGCCCTCCTCCATGTCCAGTTCGGCATAGCAGCAGGTGGCGAAGAGATCGGTCTCCATGCCGACGAGGAGGCGGTTGGCGTGGCTGACGACCACGTCGGGCGGGTGCCCCTCCACCGCGTAGGCCCGGACCGCCGTACGCATCTGGCCCATGATCGTCGCGGCTCCGGCGCTGTGTCCCTGTACGTCCCCGATGACCAGCGCCACCCGGTCCTCGGACAGGGCGATGACGTCGTACCAGTCGCCGCCCACCTGCAGGCCCCGCCGGGCGGGCAGATAACGGGCCACGGCCAGTCCGCCGGGCAGTTCGGGCAGGCGGCGGGGCAGCAAGCTGCGCTGGAGCATGGTGGCGAGCTGCTGCTCGGCGTCGTGCTCGTGGGCCCGCTTGAGGGCCTGTCCGGCCAGGGCCGCGGTGGCGGTCAGCAGGGACCGCTCGTCGGGCTCGAACTCATGCCGCTCGTCCCAGCCGACCAGGCACACCCCGGCCACCTGGCCCCTGGCCGGCAGGGGCAGTACGGCCAGGCCTCCGGTACCGATGTCCTCGAGGCCAGGTTCGAAGGCGGTGCCGGCGGGCCACAGGTCCATCCGCCCGTCCTGCAGGGCCAGTTGCAGGGTGGGCAAGGCGCCCAGGGGCGCGTCGGGCCACTCCGTGCGCCACTCGTCGCGCCAGGCCTTGGGCCAGGCGTCGGGCTGCGGCGGGTCCAGCACGGTGACCATGAGCCGCTCGCCCTGCAGTTCGGCCAGCGCCACCCGGTCGGCGCCCAGCGGCTCGCGCAGCGCGGCGACCACGACGCGGCTGACGTCGCGGACGGTGTCGGCGTCGTCCAGGGCGGCCGTGAGCCACTGGATCCTGGAGACCTCGTCCGCGCTGCGGCGCAGCACCGAGGTGGCCGTCACCACGCCCAGCACCAGCTCAGGCCGGTCCTCGGTGGCCTCCACCACTCGGCAGCTCAGGCTCAGCCAGCGCATCTCACCGGTGGGACCACGGACGCGGAACTCCAGCTCACGCCGGCCGAACGTCTGGGTGGCCGGCTCCAGGACCGACACCAAGGCGTGCATGTCCTCCGGAAGGGCGTGCGCGAGCAGGGTGTCCGCCTTGCCGTCGAAGTCGTCCGGGGTGATGCCGACGAGGTCGAGGAGGGTCCGGTCCGCCTCGATCCGGCCGGTGTCCGGCAGCAGCACGAAGGAGCCGACGCGCAGACTGCGCAGGGCGGTGTCCAGCAGCGCCCACGGCTCGGGCCGGCCGACGGCGGAGGGCAGCAGGTGGGCGACCGCGTCGGCGTACCGCTCGAGGAAGTGCCGTTGTTCGGCGGAGAAGCCGTCCGGCCCGGTCCCCACCACGACGAGGCAGCCGAGCCGCTCGCCCTCGCTCCTGAGGGGCAGCGCGCCGAGCGACGCGTCCGCTCGCGGCGTGGGCCCGCCCTCGGGGTAGGCGGCCAGTGCGGCCGGAGCCAGCCACAGCGGCCGGTCGGCGCGCAGGGCGTGCTCCGCCGGTGAGCCTCCGGGCAGGTGCAGATGCTCGGGCAGCCGGTAGTCGGAGGCGGCCCACCGGGCCGTCTCGGCCAGCCGTAGCTCCCGCTTGTCGGCGCCGCCGGATACGTACACCGCGGCCAGGGCCACCCCGGCGAAGGCCAGGGCTCGCTCGCCCACCGCCCGCGGAACCGGAGGCGGCGCACCGGTGTCCGCGGTGTCGGCCCCGGATACACCCGGTCCGGACACTGCGGCCCGGATGGCGCCGTCATGAGGCATGTCCGCAACCTACTTCCCGTCCGTACCACAGACGCGACTGAGATCGGGCCCCCACACCAGAATTGCATATACGGGCAAACCCACAGAGTCGCCGATCGCCCCGCCCGGTGCCACACTGGCGACATGGTCGTCTCGCCGCGTCCACGCGGCACGTTCCTGGCGGACCCCTAGCGTCGGCGCCCGGCCGTACCCGTGGAGTGTGAGGAGGCCGGGTATCGCCATGCTCGACGACATCGCCACCGGTACCGGGCCGGCCGGGCGCAGGCCCCGCATCGCCTGGGGCGGCCGTCCGTGCCGACGTGGCCGCCCGGCCCATACGGGCTCGTACCGTCGCAGGGCATCGGTCGTCGTGCGTACGGGCCGACCGGACCACGCACGAATCCGGGTCGCCGCTCTGCACGCGCTCCTTCGCCCCACGCGTACGACGCCGGCGAAGGAGGTCTTTCGGATGAGGGCCGGCATACGGCACGTGGTGCTGACGTTGGGCGTGATCCCGATGGCCGTGGCTCTCGCCGCCTGCGGGTCGGGTGGCGGCGACCCCGACGGCCAGAGCGCGCCGCGGATCGGTCTGCTGCTGCCGGACGCCACCACGGCCCGCTGGGAGGCACAGGACAGGCCCCTGCTGGAGAAGAAGATCAGACAGCTGTGCGCCGACTGCGTGGTCGAGCACGCCAACGCCAAGAACGATGTGGCGATCCAGCAGGAGCAGATGGACTCGATGATCACCAAGGGGGTCGACGCCATCGTGCTCGTGGCCGTGGACGCCCGATCGCTCGCCAACGAGGTCAGGGACGCGGCCCAGGCGGACATCCCGGTCATCGCCTACGACCGCCTCGCTGAGGGCCCGATCTCCGGCTTCGTCTCCTTCGACGGCCAGGAGGTCGGCAGACTCCAGGGCCGGGCCCTGCTGAGGGCGATGCGTGACGACAGCGCGGGCAAGCGGCAGATCGTCATGATGAACGGCGATCCCAGCGACCCCAACGCGGCACAGTTCAAAAAGGGCGCCCTGTCCGTGCTCGCGGGCCGGGTGAAGATCGGCAAGGCCTACGACACGCTGCAGTGGCGGCCGGAGACCGCGAACATGAACATGTCCGGCGCGCTCTCCGCCCTCGGGGTCGCCAACATCCACGGCGTGTACGCCGCCAACGACGGGCTGGCCGCCGGGAGCATCTCCGCGCTCAAGGCGAACAAGGTCGACCCGCTGCCCCCGGTCACCGGGCAGGACGCCGAACTCGGGGCTGTGCAGCGCATCGTCGGCGGCGAGCAGTACATGACCGTGTACAAGCCCTTCGGTCCCGAGGCCTCGGCCGGGGCCACCATGGCCGTGACCGCGGCCCATGGTGCCGCCCTCGACCGGGTCGCCAAGGACACCGTGCGGCCGACCGGCGGCAAACAGGTTCCGGCCGTCATGCTCACGCCCGTCTCGGTGACCGTCGGCAACATCAAGGACACGCTGGTGAAGGACGGCGTCTACACCGTCGGGCAGATCTGTGTGCCCCGGCTGGCGAGCGCCTGCAGCAAGGCCGGACTGACCTGACAAGCCCCGGGAAGGAGATGATGCCCGTGTCGGCTCCCCCCTTGCTGGCGCTGCGCGGGGTGTGCAAGCGCTTCGGTGTCGTCGAGGTCCTGCGGGACGTCGAGCTGGAGATCAAGGCCGGGCAGGTGGTCGCCCTGCTCGGCGACAACGGTGCCGGCAAGTCCACCCTCGTCAAGGTGATCTCCGGCGTGGCCCCCGCGGACCGGGGCGTCATCGAGTGGGAGGGCCGACCGGTCCACATCAGACGCCCGCACGACGCCCGGGACCTCGGCATCGCCACCGTCTACCAGGACCTCGCGCTGTGCGGGAACCTCGATGTCGTCGGCAATCTGTTCCTCGGCCGGGAGATCCGCAGGTTCGGGTTCCTCAACGAGATGGAGATGGAGAGCCGTACCCTCGAACTGCTCAAACGCCTGACCAGGACCGTCCCCAATCTGCGCGCCCCGGTGGTGTCGCTCTCCAGCGGCCAGCGGCAGACGGTCGCCATCGCCCGCTCGCTGCTCGGCGAGCCCCGGGTGCTGCTGCTGGACGAACCGACCGCGGCGCTGGGATTCGAGCAGACCACCGAGGTCCTGGATCTCGTCGACGCGCTGCGCGACCGCGGTATGGGCGTGCTGCTGATCAGCCACAACATGGGTGACGTGAAGGCGCTGGCGGACCGGGCCGCGGTGCTGCGGCTCGGCCGCAACAACGGCTTCTTCAACGTCAACACCACCTCCCAGGAACAGATCATCTCGTCCATCACGGGCGCCACGGAGAACATGCCGCGCCGGCCGCCCGCTCACGAGGCGGGATGGTGAGGGGGATGCGCCGTATGGAGGACAACCAGCCGGCGGAGTCCGCCGCACCCGCCGCCACGACGCGCCGGCCGCGGCTGCGCCATGCCGTCGCCCACGCCGCGAAGGGAGGCGCGGCCTCCTTCCGGAGCAGGCTGCGGGCCGGGGAGACGGGCTCGCTCCCCGTGGTCCTCGTGCTCGCCACGGTGTGGATCATCTTCCAGTCCCTCAACACGAACTTCCTCTCGCCGCGGAACCTGTCCAACCTCAGCGTGGACATCGTGGGCACGGGGCTGATCGCGGTCGGCATCGTCTTCGTGCTGCTGATCGGTGAACTCGACCTGTCGGTCGGCTCGATCAGCGGCCTCGCGGCGGCCGTCTTCGCGGTGCTGAACGTGAACAACGGTGTGCCCGAATGGCTGGCCCTGATCCTCGCGGTGCTCACCGGCACGGCGGCGGGAGCCGTGCAGGGCTTCTCCTGCGCCAAGACCCGGGTGCCGGTGTTCGTCGTCTCGCTCGCGGGACTGCTCACCTGGAACGGACTGATGCTCTACATCCTCGGCACCAGCGGCACGATCAACCTCGCCGAGAACGGCTTCCTCGCCAATCTGACCAGCTACTACTTCACCAACGACGCCGTCGCCTACAGCTTGGCGGCGCTCGCGGCGGGCTCGGTCTTCCTGGTGTCGTACCTGGACCTGCGCCGCCGCACGGCGGCGAACATGCCGCACCGCTCGCTGAGCGAGATCGCCGTACGCACGGGGGCACTCGCGGTGGTCGCGTTCGCCTCGGCGTATCTGCTCAACCGGTTCCAGGGGCTGCCGCTGGCCCTGCTGATCTTCCTCGTGGTGGTGACGGGGCTCGACATCCTGCTGCGCCGCACACACTACGGACGGCAGGTGTACGCCCTCGGCGGCGGCGTCGAGGCGGCCCGGCGCGCCAGCCTCAACGTGACCGGGGTCCAGACGGCGGTGCTCGCGGTGTCGGGCACCATGGCCGCGGTCGGCGGCCTGTTCCTGGCCTCGCGTATCACTTCGGTGAGCCAGAGCTCGGGCTCCGGCGTGCTGCTCCTCAACGCCATCGCGGCGGCGGTCATCGGCGGCACGAGCCTGTTCGGCGGGCGCGGTACGACCTGGTCCGCGGTGCTCGGAATGCTGGTCATCCAGTCCATCGCCTCGGGCATGGCGATCACGGACACCCCCACCGCGATCCAGTTCGTCATCACGGGCGGCGTCCTGTTCGTCGCCGTACTCATCGACGCCCTGGCACGACGCTCACAGGAGGCACACGGACGTGCCTGACGGCCGTTGCCAGTCCGTCACACCTGCTTTCACTTCACCAAGAGCCAGTGAAGCCGACTGAAATTCTTCAGATCACGGCCGGACGGCCAAGGGAAAACGCATGAATGCCGGCTCGTGAGGTGATACTCGGCCAATGATTCACCGACGCGCCACTCGCTGATACCCCCCGTGGCTGCGAGCACCGCTTCCAGGCGTTCCGTACGAAAGGCTGTCCTCGTTACTTCTTCGAGTGACCGCCCTCCCCGGCTCCCTCTTCCTGATCATCATGCGTGCTCGCCCCTGAAGGCCGGGCCGGCGACGGGATGTACCCTCCGCGGCCCGGCCTCGAGGTGGCCGGTGGGGTCCTGGATGAGGAGTGTTGCCGGCTCGCTCAGGCGGCCGGTGCTACTTGGCGGCCTGAGTGGTGATCTCCCAGGTGGTGTTGTCGCCGTGCTGCTGGGTCCAGAACAGCCGCCAGCCGTCGCGGAACAGTGTCGGCACCTTGGCGCCGAGGATGCCGTGCGTGCCCGGGTCGCCGTCGGAGGCGTGGATGCCGGTGATCTCGTTGTCACCGTCGTTCTGGATGCCGCCGTTCACCGAGGACAGCATGTTGTCCAGGGTCGCCGAGGGGTCGCGGCCCTCGGCGAGGAAGCGCACCGGCTGCTCGCCGCGCGAGTAGTCGGTCGTGGTGGCGAAGACGTACCCGGAGTCGAAGGCGCCCCGCTGGGTGTGCACGGTGTCGCTGGCGTCCTCGACGAAGGCGACGTGCGTGCGGTCGAGGAAGGTGACGTTGTCGATGCCGGTGTGCGCCTGGTCGCCGGTGTAGAAGACGCTGAGCTTGCCGTTGTCGGAGCGCGGGTCGCTCTGGGTGAGCTTGTAGAGGGTGCCCCAGCCGCCGTAGCCGTCGTTGGCGGTGCTGGTGGTGTTGGTGTCGCCGGTGGCGTCGAAGTAGAACTCGCGGAAGTCCGTGCCGGGGCGGAACTGTCCGTTCTCCGGACGCTTGAACGGGGTGGCCTTGGCCGCCTTCGCCAGGGCGTTCGCGTCGAACGCCTTGCCGCTGGTGTCGGTCCTGGTGTCGTGGATGGTCACCCAGTGGGTGCTCAGGGCCGGGCCGTAGTTGGTCAGGTCCTTCTCGTCGTCGGTGAACGCTCCGCCGGTGGGGTGCGCGCTGTCGACGCCCTGGTACGCGATGGGCGAGCCGCTGCGGCGGGAGACCACCTGCAGAGCCTGGAGCCTGCCGCCCTTGGTGAGGTCGTGCTTGTCGTAGGGGATCAGCCGGTAGACGAAGCTGTTGGGGATCTTCGCCTTGGTGGCGACCGTGGCTCCGCCGCTGTCCTCGACCAGCCAGATGTTGCCGGCGGAGTCGTTCTGCACGCCCTCGAAGCCGGCCCGCCCGGTGACGGAGGAGATGTCCTCGACCTTCGAGTCGATGTCCGGGGTGGCCTGGAGCACGGCGCCCTCGGCGCCCTCCTCGGAGGTGAACAGCAGCCGCTTGGCCCAGGGGTCCCAGGTGGAGCCGTCGATGGCGGGAATGCTCGTGCCGTCGGTCTCCTTGGTGGCCAGCAGGGTCACACGGTGGGCCTGGTCGGCGTCGAGGTTGACGCGGGTGATGTACCCGGCCTCGCCGCCCTCGTGGCCCTGGAAGAGGAAGTGCTTGCCGTACGGGTACGACGGGTCGGCGCCGTGCAGGCCGGACATCCGCAGGTAGGTGTTCTTGTCGGGCTCGGTCTTGCTCGCCTCGATCTTCACGCCCGGGGCCTGCTTGACGGCGGGGTCGGGCAGCAGCGTGCCGTCGCCGAGGTAGCCGTAGTACGGGACCTCGACGGTCGGGTTCTCCAGCTTCAGGGAGCCCTGCGCGACGGGGTGCTCGGCGAGCCCGGGCGACAGGACGTTCGGGGCGGTGACGCCGCGGGCGTCGGTGACCGCCGGCACCGACGACCACGCGGCGACGCCGCCACTGGCGTCGGCCGCGCCGGCGGACAGCGCGAGGCCGATCCCGATCCCACACGCCGCCACCGATATCGCGACAACTCTGAGACGTCTCTTCTTGACCATGTGCCAGCACCTTCCAGGTGAGCGAGGGCACACAGTCAAGACACAGCCACCGTCACAGGATGGCTGGATCGGTGTCACTCCGATTACCGATCCGTGAACATTGTGCGGCCTTGCCCGGTAAGGAAGGTCCGGCGGGATCTCGTGTCAGGTCGTCGGGTTCAGTACCACCCTCGTCGTGTTGTTCTTCGGCTTCGGGTCGAAGTTCGAGGACGTGTCGGAGTGGGGGTGGACCGTGACGTGGCCCGTCGCGTTGGGGACGAAACGGTCGATGTGGAGTTTGAAGGGGAAGGCCACTTTCAGGTTCGGCTTGGCCCACAGGGGGAGCGTGCAGGCGTAGTGGCCGATCGTCGGGTCGTCGCCGGACGTCGAGGTGAGGTGGCAGGTGCTGGGGACCGACGTGGCGGTCGTGCCCTCGGGGAGGTAGTAGTCGATCACCGCCACCGGGTCGCCCGAGGCGACGTTGCCGACCCAGGCCGGGCCGTGGTTGACGAAGCGGAAGCCGGCGGTGACCGTGTCGCCGGCGGCGCCCGTCGCCGCGGTGCCGTGGACGGCGAAGTCGGCCGTGTTGTCGGCGTTGATGTGCCAGGAGCGGCCGTTGTCCGAGGTGTCGAGGTCGGCGGTGTCGCCTGCGGGCTCTACCTCGTAGTCGAAGCGCTCGTAGAGGGCGTGGCGGGTCAGGGTGAGGCGGAGGGGCTCGGGGAGGTTCACTGTCGCACCCGGGGGCACCTCCGTGTTGAAGGTGCAGCTCGCCACCGTCATCGGCGTGTACTCGCCGTTCGGGTCCGGCTCCGTGTAGGTGCACTGCGGGTAGCGGGTGGTGATGCGAAGGCCGTATGTCGCCCACATCTTGACCGTGAAGCCGTGCGCGGTCTCGTTGCCGGTGTTGGTGACGGCGGACGGCACGGTCAGGGTGGTTCCGGGTGCGATGCCGCTGACGTCCGTCGGGGCGCTGATGCCCAGGTCCGGGCCGGAGCCAACCGTGACGAAGGTTTCCGCCGAGCCCTCCGGCGCGGTGAGCGTGCCGTCGGGGCCGCCGGTCGCCGTGGCCGAGTACTCGATCGCGCCCTGTGCTCCGACCACGGCGCCCACCGCGGCCCGTACCCTCAGCCGGACCTGCGCGCTGTAGCGGGTCGGCACGTCCCCGGTGTCGCACACCGCGACGGTGCCCGCGTCGTTCGGCGTGCAGTTGTCGGGCCAGGACACGTCCGCGACCCCGGCGAGCCCGGAGACGTCGACCGTCAGCCGGCCGTCGGTCACGGTGAAGTTGTCGTTGTCGTGGTAGAGGCCGAGCGCGAGTGACCGGTACTGCGCCGTGCCGCCGTCCGGCGCGACGGTGACCGACTGGTCGTACGGTGCCTGGATCCACAGCTGGTCGGACTGCGCTGTGTCGTCGGCGAGCGCGACCCCGCTCCCCAGACCGGCGACGACCAGCGCGCCCACGGCTGCGGCACATGCCCCGCGGCGCAGCACGCGCCCGACGGAGACAGGACTCATGACATCCCCCAGGTGGACAGGAAAGCGGACTCCGGCGCACGGACCGGCGCCGGACACACATTGGACGGGCCGGTGCCGCGGAAGGTTGTAGGGGGGAGATCCGTCCTTGTGCGGCGCGTTGAGCGCGGTTACTGGTTCCAGCTCTCGTCGTACGGGTCCGACGGCGTCGGTACCGGTTTGGCCGACGTGATCTTCAGGTACGGGATCGGGCCGTTGTTCACCGGGTCCTTGATCTGCTGGGTGGTGTAAGTGCCGGTCACCTCCAGCCACTTGTCCGGCTCCAGGACCGGCGGGACCTTGCCGGTCAGGGCGATCTTGACCGGCTGGGCGTCCGCGGCGCAGCAGTTGAGGGCCATGCGGACCAGGTAGGGGGCGCCCGCGTGGTCCAGGGCGACGAAGCCGGTCACGCGTATCTGGCGGCCCGCCAGGGTGCGGCCGTGGTCGTAGACGGCGCGGCCCGCGTAGTCGACCACGGTGAGGTTCAGCGGGCCGGTCGCGGGCAGCTTGTTGTAGCCGTAGGGCTGCTGCAGGGCCGTACCGGTGCGCATCGCGCTGTACGAGCCGAGGGCCGGCGGGGCGACGAGGATGAGGGCGAGGAGGGGGAGGACCAGGAGCCAGGAGATGCGGGGTTCGCGATGCGTGTGCTCGTGGTCGTGGGCGTCTTCCGGCGTGTGCTCACGGTCATGGCCGTGGTCGTGGTCGTGGGCTTCCGTTGCCTTGGGCCTGCGGCCCCGCCACTCGTACCAGACCGTCGCCAGCGAGGTGAGGATCAGGAGCGCTCCCGACGCCAGCAGCAGGGGTTGCAGGCCCGCCTTGACGTAGCGCAGGTAGAGGTTGGTGAGGCCGGCGTGCAGCAGGGCCGCGCCGGTCAGGAACAGGATCGCCGCCTGGGCCTGTCGGTTCACAGGAGCACCGCCCCGGTCAGGACCGCGCCGACGATCGCCAGGGCGAAGGTGGCGGGCGCGAACCGCAGGGCGAAGCCGCGGCCGAAGGTGCCGGCCTGCATCGCGAACAGCTTGAGGTCGATCATCGGTCCCACCACCAGGAACGCGAGTTTGGCCGTCAGGGAGAACTGGGTCAGCGAGGCCGCCACGAACGCGTCCGCCTCCGAGCAGATCGACAGCAGTACGGCGAGGACGGCGAGGGCGAGGATCGCGACCAGGGGGTTCTCCGCGGCCGTGCGCAGCCAGCTCGCCGGGGCCAGCGCCTTCAGCGTCGCCGCGGCCATCGCGCCGACGACCAGGAAGCCGCCCGCGTGCATCACGTCGTGCCGCACCGAGTTCCAGAAGGCGGCGCCCTTGCTGGGACCCTCGTAGTGCGAACGCTCCGGTGTGCGCAGCCAGTCCGTGCGGCCGAGGCGCTGCCACAGCCAGCCCATCACGCAGGACACCAGCAGGCTGGCGAGGAACCGGGCGAGGACCATCTCGGGGTTGCGGGGGAAGGCCACCGCGGTCGCCGTCAGCACGATCGGGTTGATCGCCGGGGCGGAGAGCAGGAAGGCGAGAGCCGCGGCCGGGGTCACACCCCTGCGTACCAGTGCTCCGGCCACCGGGACCGACGCGCACTCACAGCCCGGCAGCATGGCGCCCGCCATCCCGGCCACCGGCACCGCCAGCGCCGGGCGGCTCGGCAGCGCGCGGGCGAAGAACGACGGCGGCACGAACACCGCGATCGCCGCCGAGAGCAGCACACCGAGCACCAGGAAGGGCAGCGCCTGCACCAGCACGGCCACGAACACCGTCATCCAGCTCTGCATCACCGGCGCGGACAGGGCCCCACGGATGGGCCCCTGCAACAGCACCACGGAGAGCAGCAGCAGCGTGAGGATTAGGGGCGACTTCGAGTCGGGAGACTTCGCGTTGGCGGCCTTCGCGTCGGGCGACTGCGCGTCGACGGCCTTCACGTCGGGCGACTGCGCGTTGGCGGACTTCACGTCCGGCGACTTCGGGTCAGCGAGTCGCTTGTCCAGCGACTTGGCGTCGGCGGGCTTCGCGTCCGGCGGCTCGGAGTCGGCGGGCGTCACGTCCGCAGACCTCGCGCCCCCAGACCTCGTGCCCCCAGGCCTCGCGTCCCGGGGCCTCGCGTCCCGGGGCCTCGCGTCCGGTGTCTTCGGATCGAACGGCTTCGGGTCGGCGGGCTTCGCGTCCGGCGGCTTTCGGTAAGCGGGCTTCGCGTCGGCGGGCTTCGTGTCCGGCGACTTCGTAGCGGCGGGTTTCGGCGGCGTCTCTGTCGGCGGAGCCGGGGCGTGGCTGTTCGGCCCTCTGGGGGCTTCTTCGGTGATGGCCACGGGCGAGGTACCTCCGGTGTTGCGGCAGGGCGCTGGTTCCCTCCCCTTCACTACGGCGGGAGGACGGTGAACGTTCAGTGGCTGCTGGAACCACCTGCCTCTTTGGGGCACTCTTTGACCTCGTGGGGAGCGTTCCGAGTCAAGGTGTGCCGAGTGGTGACCCCTCCGGGCACATGGTGGTCTGCGGCGACGACGGCCTGGCACACCGCCTGGCCGCCGAACTGCGCGGTGTGTACGGCGAACAGGTCACGCTCGTCGTGCCGCCCTCCGAGCGGAGTGTGCGCCCGCCGGTGGTGGGGCGGGCCCGGGCGACCACGGCGGCGCTGCTCGACCGGGTGAGCGCGGCGGTCAACCGCGCGGGCGGCAACGGTGAGCCCGCCGCCGGCGCCCCCGTCATGGAGGCCACCGAGCCGAACGAGGCGGTGCTCGCCGCCGCCGGCGTCGAACGGGCCGCCGCGCTGGCGCTCGTGTACGACGACGACGAGACCAACATCCGCGCCGCGCTCACCGCCCGCCGCCTCAACCCCCGGCTGCGGCTCGTGCTGCGCCTGTACAACCGGCGACTCGGCCAGCACATCGAGGAACTCCTCGACCAGGCGGCCGCGTTGGCCGCGGGCGACGGCAACGACGACGGAGCCGGCGTCGACGCCTCCACGACCGTGCTCTCCGACGCCGACACGGCCGCGCCGGCGCTGGTCGCCACCGCCGTCGCCGGCACCAGCAAGGTCGTACAGACCGACGGGCTGCTGCTGCGGGCGGTGGAGCGGACGCCGCGGCCCGGGCAGATGGCCGAGCCGGGGCTGGCCACGCTCGCGCTGCTGTCCCCGACCGGCAACGGCTCGGGCGTCCCGGAAGGCTCCGGACCCGGCGACGAGGGGCCGTCGCTGCTGCCCGACGCGGAGGCGGTGCGCGGCGCGACCGGGCGCGGGACGGTCGTCCTGGAACAGGTCTCCTACGCCGGCCCCTCGCTGCCGCCGGCGCGCGGTGCCGTGCCGTTCGCCTCGCTGTTCTCGCGGCGGCTGCGGTGGTCGCTGGCCGGGATGGTCGCCTGCGTGGTCGCGCTCGCGGTCGCCCTGTGGCTGGTGACCGGGATCCATCCGCTGAAGGCCTTCTATCTGACGCTGCTCGATCTGTTCGCCATCGACGACCCGGCCATCGGCGCCTCCGTGGGGCGGCAGATTCTCCAACTTCTCTCCGGACTGGTCGGGTTGCTGCTGCTGCCGGTGCTGCTGGCCGCGGTGCTCGAGGCGCTGGGCACCTTCCGGAGCGCCTCCGCGCTGCGCAAGCCGCCTCGGGGGATGGGCGGTCATGTCGTCCTCCTCGGGCTCGGCAAGATCGGTACGCGGGTTCTGACGCGGCTGCGGGAACTGAGCATCCCCGTGGTCTGCGTGGAGTCCGATCCCGAGGCGCGGGGGCTGGCCACGGCCCGTCGGCTACGGGTGCCGGTGGTGCTCGGGGACGTCACACAGGAGGGGGTGCTGGAGGCCGCGAAGATCCATCGGGCGCATGCGCTGCTCGCGGTGACCAGCGCCGACACGACGAATCTGGAGGCCGCGCTGTACGCGCGGTCCGTGCGGCCGGATCTGCGGGTGGTACTGCGGCTGTACGACGACGACTTCTCGACGGCCGTGTACCGGACGCTCAGGGCCGCCCATCCCCGGGCGTCCACCCGAAGCCGGAGCGTGTCGCACCTGGCGGCTCCCGCGTTCGCCGGGGCGATGATGGGGCGCCAGATCCTGGGCGCCATTCCGGTCGAGCGGCGGGTGCTGCTGTTCGCCGCGGTGGAGGTGGCCGGGCATCCGCAGCTGGAGGGGAAGACCGTCGCGGAGGCCTTCCGGGCGGGTTCCTGGCGGGTGCTGGCGCTGGACACGGGGGCTTCCGCCGGCAGGCGGGAGGAGTCGGCCGCGGAGGAGGCGTACGAGGACGGGCGGAACTCGGGGCTGGTGTGGGACCTGCCCGACGCGTATGTGCTGAGCGGGACGGACCGGGTGGTCCTCGCTGCCACGCGGCGGGGGTTGGCGGAACTGCTGGGCCGCCGTCCCCCGGAGCGAGCGGTGCCGGGGGCCACCGCCCCCGGACGCCCGCTCCGGCCCTGAACGGACCTCGTCCGCGACCGCCGGACGGGCCGACAGCACACGCCCGGGGCCGGGAACCTCCCGTCAGCCCAGATGCCGGTCCGCGAAGTCCAGCTCCAGGCGGACCTGTTTGATCCGTTCGTCCACCACCAGTGAGCCGTGCCCGGCGTCGTAGCGGTACACCTCGTGGGTCGCCCCTCTCGCCTCCAGGCGTTTGACGTAGTTCTCGATCTGGCGGATGGGGCAGCGCGGGTCGTTGACGCCGGCCGAGATGTAGACCGGGGCCGTGACCTTGTCGACGTAGGTGATCGGGGAGGACGCCTCGAAGCGGTCGGGGACCTCCTCCGGGGTGCCGCCCAGGAGGGTCCTGTCCATGGCCTTCAGCGCCTCCATCTCGTCGTGGTACGCCGTGACGTAGTCGGCGACGGGGACCGCCGCGATGCCCAGCGTCCACGCGTCCGGCTGGGTGCCGAGGCCGAGGAGGGTGAGGTAGCCGCCCCAGGAGCCGCCGGTGAGGATCAGCCGGGCGGGGTCGGCGAGGCCCGAGGTCACCGCCCATTCGCGGACCGCCGCGATGTCCTCCAGCTCGATCAGACCGACCCGGTGCTTGAGGGCGTCCGTCCAGGCGCGGCCGTAACCGGTCGAGCCGCGGTAGTTGACACGGACCACCGCGTAGCCGTGGTCGACCCAGGCCGCCGGGCCCGCCGCGAAGGAGTCGCTGTCGTGCCAGGTGGGGCCGCCGTGGATGTCGAACACCGTGGGCAGGGGGCTGGTGGCGCCCGCCGGCTTCTGCACCAGGGCGTGGATGCGGCCGCCCGGGCCCTCCACCCACACGTCCTCCACCGGGACCGAGCCGGGGGACTTCATGCCGGGCGGGTCGAGGACCATCTCGCCCGTGGTGGAGCGGACCGCCGACGGCTGGGCGGCCGACGACCACAGGTACTCCACGGCGCCGTCGGGGCGGGCCGTCGCACCGGAGACCGTGCCGGGCGGGGTCGGGATCCGCTCCAGGGCGCGTTCGGCCAGGTCGTACCGGAAGAGTTCGCTGCGCGCCTCGAAGCTGTGGGCGATGAGCAGGCCCGTGCCGTCCGGGTACCACTCGGCGCTGACGTCGCCGGGCAGGTCCAGGGCGAGGTCGGTCTCCTCGCCGGTGGCCACGTCCCACACCGCCGGCTCCCAGCGGCCCCGGCGCTGGTGTCCGACGAGCAGACGGGTGTCGCCCTCGACGGGGGCGAAGCCGAGGACCTCCAGGCCGAGCTCCTCGGTGCCGCCGCGGGTGTCGTCGAGCTCGGCGACCGCCGTGCCGTCGGGGCGCAGGACGCGCAGCGCGGAGTGCATCGCGTCTCCGTGCTCGGTGTGCTCGATCGCGATCAGCGAGCCGTCGTGGGAGAGGTCGCCGACGCCCGCGGACTCGCGGTGGCGGTAGATCTCCACGGGGTCCTCGCCGGTGCGCACGAGGTGGATCGTCGTACCGTCCTCGTCCGTGGAGCGCCCCACGACGGCGGTGCGGCCGTCGCGCCCCAGGGCCAGGCCCGCCGGATAGGAGGCGTCCAGGCCCGGGGCTGCGGGTTCGTCCGCGCCGCCCGTGAAGGGTTGTCTGCGCCAGACGCCGAACTCGTCGCCGTCCTTGTCGTCGAACCACCAGATCCAGGCGCCGTCCGGGGAGAGCACGCCGTCCGTCGTGCCGTTCGGCCGGTCGGTGACCTGGCGCTGGACGCCGGTCGAGCGGTCCCAGGCGTACAGCTCGTAGGTCCCCGTCGCGTTCGACACGAACAGGGAGCGGTCCGGTGCGTCCTCCGCCCAGTCGGGCAGCGACACCCGTGGCGCCCGGAAGCGCTTCTCCCAGTCCGGCATGTTCTCGTTCTGTACCTGATCCGGGGCGTCGGACCCGTTGCTCTCAGTCATGGCCCCATAGTGCCCGTCCTCGCCGACAATTCGCTGGCCCGGGACCCAGGCTGTGGATAACTTCTACCCGGCACTTACCGAACACCCGTCCAAGCAGGTCAGGAAGGCGCGATCATGTCCCCCACCGTCCCCGCCGGGGTCCCCTCCGACTGGCGTGAGACCAACCGGGCCAACTGGGACGAGAGGGTCCCGCTGCACGCCACCGGCGACTTCTACGACCTCGACGGTTTCCGGGCCGGCAAGGAGGCCCTGCGCTCCTTCGAACTGGCCGAGGTCGGCGACGTGACCGGCAGGACCCTGCTCCATCTGCAGTGCCACATCGGCACCGACACCCTCTCCTGGGCCCGGCACGGCGCGGCCCGCGTCGTCGGCCTCGACTTCTCCGCACCGGCCGTCGAGGTGGCCCGGGGCCTCGCCGCCGGCCTCGGGTTCGGGCCGGAGCGGGCGGAGTTCGTGGCGGCGGACGTGTACGACGCGGCGAGCGCGGTGCCGGAGCCGTCGTACGACGTCGTCTACACCGGGGTCGGAGCGTTGTGCTGGCTGCCGGACATCCGGCGGTGGGCCGAGACGGCGGCCGCGCTGGTCGCGCCCGGCGGATTCCTGTATCTCTGCGAGTTCCATCCGCTCACCGACGTCCTCGACGACGAGACCGGTTCGCGGGTGGTGCGGGACTACTTCGACCGGGCCGCGCAGGTGTACGACTACCCCGGCACGTACGCGGCGGACAGTACCGACACCGTCCACAACCGGACCGTGGAGTGGCAGCACCCGCTCGGCGAGGTCGTCTCCGCCCTGGCCGCGACGGGTCTGCGCATCGAGTTCCTGCACGAGCACGACGTCTCCGTCTTCCAGCGCTTCGAGACGTTCGAGCGCCACGACGACGGCTACTACCGCTTCCCCCCGACCCGCCCGGGCATCCCGCTGATGTACTCCTTGAAGGCGCGCAGAGTCTGATTGTCAGTGGCGGCGTGCACACTCTTCGGCATGACCGATCTGCGCGAAACAGTCGAGAGGTTCTGGGCCGCCGCCGAGGCCCGGGACTGGGACGCCTTCGCGGGCACGCTCGCCGAGGACGTCGTCTACACCCTGCCGCAGACCCGCGAGAGGATCAGCGGCCGGGAGCGGTACGTGCGGTTCAACCGGGAGTACCCGGGTGACTGGCATCTGCGGATCGAGCGCCTGGTCGCCGAGCCGGGGCAGGTGGTCAGCTGGACGCACTTCGCGGTGGGACTGGAGGAGATGTACGGCATCTCCTTCTTCACCGGGGACGAGGACGGCCGTATATCCGCGATCACCGACTTCTGGCCGGAGCCGTACGAGCCTCCGGCCGGACGGGACCACCTCGCCGAGCGGTACTGAACCGTGCCGGGAGACTGAGCGCTCGTGAGTCGCGTCGCCACGGGAGGGCCCGAAGATCAGCAACGCAGTTCCCGCGCGGTCGGCTGGGAGCAGCTGCGAACCCCCCGTCCCGGCTCACCGGAACGACACCGTACCGTTGATGGCGTGTACCGGTTTCTGCTGACGCCCCGGTGGTGGGGGATCAACGTCTTCGTGCTGCTCGCCATCCCCTTCTGCATCTTCATGGGGTCCTGGCAGCTGAGCCGGTTCGAGGGCCGGGTGCAGGACCACCGCGAGGCGACCGAGCGGGTCACGACGGACCGGCACGAGGCGCCCCGGCCGCTGCGCGAGCTGCTGCCGGTGAACAAGGCGACCTCCGGCAGACAGGCCACCGCGACCGGCCGGTACGACAAGCAACTGCTCGTCCCGAACCGCCAACTGGACGGCAAGCAGGGCTTCTACGTGCTGACACTGCTGCGGATGGACGGCGGCGAGGCGCTGCCCGTGGTCCGTGGCTGGCTGCCGGGCGCCGCCGATCCGGCGAAGGCACCCGCCGCACCCACCGGCGAGGTCACCGTCACCGGCGCGCTGCAGGCCTCCGAGACACCGGGCGACAACGGCGTCAGTGCGCAGGGCGGGCTGCCTGCCGGGCAGACCGCGGCGATCAGCGCGGCCTCGCTGGTGAACCTGGTGCCGTACGGCGTGGAGGACGCGTGGATCACGCTCGACAAGGCCGGCTCCGGGATGAGGGCCGTGCCCGCGGCGGCGCCGCCGGACTCCGGTCTCGACCTCAAGGCCTTCCAGAACCTCGGCTACACCGGCGAGTGGTTCGTCTTCGCAGGCTTCGTCGTCTTCATGTGGTTCCGTCTGCTGCGCCGCGAGATCGAGTTCGCGCGGGACGCGCGGATGGGTCTGGTCCCCGATGAGGAGACCGTTTCCCAGGCCAGCCCGTCCGGCGTCTGACGACCAGGCGTCCAACGGCCAGGCGTCTGACGCGAAGTGTCAGGACCCGGCCAGTAGCCCGGTGTAGTAGACGACACCCGCGCACGCGCCGGACACCGTCGCCGAGACCGTCGGCGAGCCCGCCTCCGCGGTGTGGGAGATGACGACGGACCCGTCCGCCGTGCCCCCGTCCTCGGTGAACATCTGGGTCGTCACCCCGCTGTCCGTGCCGCTGGACGCGGAGCCGGAGGTGGTGCCCGCATCCGGTGTGGGCGTGGGGCTCGCGGTCGAACCGCCGTCCGTGGTGCCGCCGTTGCCCGTGCCGGTGGTGGGACAGGTCTCCGTGGGCACCCAGGCGAACTTCACCTCGTAGGAGGCGCCCGGCGCGAGCAGCAGCGAGGTGACCTCGGTCGCGGGGTCGGGCAGCGCGGCCGCCGCGTCCCCGGAGACATGCCGGGCCGTGGTGATCTTCGTGGCGTCGGCCGCGCCCTGGGCGAGCGTGCGCACCGAGCCGGGGCCGCCGACGGTGCAGGAGGCGGAGGAGACGTTGACGACGCGGAAGGTGCCGTACACCGCGCCGGTGGAGTCGGGCGCGGCGGTCGTCCCGGTGGCCGAGCCCAGCTGGGCCGCGGCGCACACCGCGGCGGACGCGCTGGTCGACGAGGGGCCGGTACCGGCGCTGCCGCCCGTGCCGGCGCCGTTGTTCTTGCCCTTGCCGTCGCCCTTCGTGTCGCCCTTGCCGTGGCCCGGGGAGGTCCCGGAGCCGCCGCCCGCGGTGCTCTCACTGCCGTCCGCGTTCTTCCCCTGGCTCGCCCCGCCCTGCGCCTGGGAGGCCTGGCCGGCGACGGAGGGGTTGACGTCGGAGCCGGTGGAGTTGGAGACGTGCACCAGGGCCGGCACGGCGGTGCCGATGAACAGGGCCGCCGCGGCCATGCCGACCATGGCCTGCCGCTTGCGTGCCCGCCGGGCGGGCACGGCACGGCGCAGATGGTCCAGGGTGCCGTCGCGCGGCTCGACCGTCTGCACCGCCTGGTGCAGCATCCTGCGCAGGGCCAGTTCGTCCGGGTCGAGCCCTTCGGCGCTCCGGTCCTCGAGGCCGTCGTTCACAGTTCCGTTCCCAGCGTGCGATTGCCTGTGTTCTTGCTCGTTCGTGCGCGTCGGCTCGTGCCACGCGAAGGGTTCATGGCGCTCGTGGGAGTCATGGGACTCGCCGTCCTTGCTCATGCCGGCGCCTCCATCGCGAGGCGGAGAGCCGCGATGCCCCGGGAGCCGTACGCCTTGACCGAGCCCAGCGAGATGCCGAGCGTCTCGGCGACCTGCGCCTCGGTCATGTCCGCGAAGTAGCGCAGCACCAGGACCTCGCGCTGGCGGCGCTGCAACCCCTTCATCGCCTTGATGAGGGAGTCGCGCTCCAGCTGGTCGTACGCGCCCTCCTCGGCGCTCGCCATGTCCGGCATCGGCTTGGACAGCAGCTTGAGGCCGAGGATGCGGCGGCGCAGGGCGGAGCGGGAGAGGTTGACGACCGTCTGCCGCAGGTAGGCGAGTGTCTTCTCGGGGTCGCGGACGCGTTTGCGCGCGGAGTGCACCCGGATGAACGCCTCCTGGACGACGTCCTCGCAGGAGGCTGTGTCGTCGAGCAGGAGGGCGGCGAGGCCCAGCAGCGAGCGGTAGTGCGCGCGGTAGGTCTCGGTGAGGTGGTCGACGGTGGTCCCGGCGGCCGTCACGTCCTCGACGCCGTCGCGCTGGTTCGGTATGCGGGTGGGCCGCGCCGCGGGCATGGGCGCGATCACCGGCATGCCGCCGGGCGCGCCGGGCATCCGGGGTCGGCTGCGGGTCGCAGCGGAGAAGTCGAGAACCTGAGCCACGCCAGTTGGACACGCTTCCCCCCGGGAGGGTTGTACGTGCCGGCCGTCACTTTCGCGTCATGTGCCGCAATCGGCCGTCTCGCTTCAGGCGGTACAACTGACCGTGCGTCAAACGCCCTCATGCGTACCCGCTCTTCCCCTGTGTCCTGAAATGACCGAGACGTCCCCACGCCTCGGGCCGCATCCCCGCCGACCCCCCGAAGGGCGTTCGCAAAGACGCTCCCCGCCCTTCGCGCGGTTGCGGAGAGCGGGGAGAAAAATCTTCGGACGCCAAGCGGGTCCACAGCAAGTGGTCCGGACCATCGACCGGCTCACACTTCGTTTATAGATCATACAAACTGACCCCGAAGTGGCCCGGTGGCCCAGCGACCCAGGTGTCAGGCCAGCTCGGCCGCCAGCAGCTCGGCGATCTGGGCGGTGTTGAGGGCCGCGCCCTTGCGCAGGTTGTCGCCGCAGACGAAGAGTTCGAGCGCCGTGGGGTCGTCGAGCGCGCGCCGCACCCGGCCCACCCAGGTCGGGTCGGTGCCCACCACGTCGGCGGGGGTGGGGAACTCACCGGCGGCCGGGTTGTCGAACAGGACCACCCCGGGCGCGGTGGCGAGGATCTCGCGGGCGCCGTCCACACTGACCTCGCCCTGGAAACGGGCGTGGACGGTCAGGGAGTGCGTGGTGACGACCGGCACCCGGACGCAGGTGACGGCGACCGGGAGATCGGGCAGCCCGAGGATCTTGCGGGTCTCGTCCCGTACCTTCATCTCCTCCGAGGACCAGCCGTCCTCGCGCAGCGACCCGGCCCACGGGACGACGTTCAGCGCGACCGGCTCCGGGAACGGTCCGGTGTTGTCGCCCACGGCCCGGCGCAGATCACCGGGGCTGGTCCCGAGCTCGGTGCCGGCGACCAGTTCGAGCTGGCGCCTGAGCGTGTCGACACCGGCCCGCCCGGCACCGCTCACCGCCTGGTACGAGGAGACCACCAGCTCGCGCAGCCCGAACTCGGCGTGCAGCGCGCCCAGCGCGACGATCATCGACAGCGTGGTGCAGTTGGGGTTGGCGATGATCCCGCGCGGCCGGCGGCGCACGCAGTGCGGATTGACCTCGGGCACCACCAGCGGCACCTCCGGGTCCATCCGGAAGGCGCCCGAGTTGTCCACCACGACCGCGCCCTTGGCGGCGGCGATCGGCGCCCAGTGCGCGGAGACCTCGTCCGGCACGTCGAACATGGCGACGTCGACCCCGTCGAAGGCCTCCTCCGACAGGGCCACCACCTCGGTCTCCGTGCCGCGCACGGCCAGCTTGCGGCCGGCCGAGCGCGGGGAGGCGATGAGCCGGATCTCGCCCCAGATGTCCGCGTGCTGGGACAGGATCTGCAGCATGACGGTACCGACGGCCCCGGTCGCCCCCACGACCGCGAGCGTCGGACCAGGCCTTGCCGTCACTTTCCCGCCTGCCGCGCGACGCCCGGCAGGCACGGCCTCGTCATCGCCCGGTGCCCCCGTAGACGACCGCCTCGGCGGTGTCGGAGTCGAGGCCGAAGGCGGAGTGGACGGCGCGGACCGCCTCCGTGACGTCGTCGGCGCGGGTGACGACCGAGATACGGATCTCGGAGGTCGAGATCAGCTCGATGTTCACGCCCGCGTCGGACAACGCCTCGAAGAAGGACGCGGTGACGCCCGGGTTGGTCTTCATGCCGGCGCCGACCAGGGAGATCTTGCCGATCTGGTCGTCGTAGCGCAGCGAGTCGAAGCCGATGCCGCCCTTCGCCTTCTCCAGGGCGTCGATGGCCTTGCGGCCCTCGGACTTCGGGAGGGTGAAGGAGATGTCGGTCAGCCCCGTGGACGCGGCCGACACGTTCTGCACGACCATGTCGATGTTGATCTCGGCGTCGGCGATCGCGCGGAAGATGACGGCGGCCTCGCCCGGCTTGTCCGGCACGCCGACGACCGTGATCTTGGCCTCGGAGGTGTCGTGTGCGACACCGGAGATGATGGCCTGCTCCACCTTCTGGTCCCCAATCGGCTCACTGCTGACCCAGGTGCCCTGCAGCCCGCTGAAGCTGGACCGGACATGGATCGGGATGTCGTAGCGGCGGGCGTACTCCACGCACCGGTGGAGCAGCACCTTGGACCCGGACGAGGCGAGTTCCAGCATGTCCTCGAACGAGATCCAGTCGATCTTCCTGGCCTTCTTGACCACCCGCGGGTCGGCGGTGAACACACCGTCGACGTCGGTGTAGATCTCGCACACCTCGGCGTCGAGGGCGGCGGCCAGCGCGACGGCGGTCGTGTCGGACCCACCGCGCCCCAGCGTGGTGATGTCCTTCTTGTCCTGCGAGACACCCTGGAACCCGGCGACGATGGCGATGTTGCCCTCGTCCAGCGCCGTCCGGATCCGCCCCGGCGTCACGTCGATGATCCGGGCTTTGTTGTGGACCGAGTCGGTGATGACGCCGGCCTGGCTGCCGGTGAAGGACTGGGCCTCGTGGCCCAGGTTTTTGATCGCCATGGCCAGCAGCGCCATGGAGATACGCTCTCCGGCGGTCAGCAGCATGTCGAACTCACGCCCGGCAGGCATCGGGGATACCTGCTCGGCGAGATCGATCAGCTCGTCCGTCGTGTCGCCCATCGCGGAAACGACGACAACCACCTGGTTGCCGTTCTTCTTCGCTTCCACGATCCGCTTGGCGACGCGCTTGATGCCCTCGGCATCGGCTACGGAGGAGCCTCCGTACTTCTGCACGACAAGGCCCACGTGCGCTCCTCGCTCAGTCCGTGTGTGTCGGCTCAGTTTAACGAGCGCCCGAAATCCGCCCCCGCGGTATCGCATGGTGAGATTCGCGCGCCCAGGTCAGCGCATGCCCACAGAACCGTCCGGGGAAAAGTGCAGCGCGTCACAAGGGACGGCTGTGAATTAAAGTTCAAGCACTAGTGTTCGTCGCGTGCGCGTACTGCTGGCGGACGACGTGAGCCGGTCGCCGAGTCCCTGCGCCGCGGCCTGATCCACCACGGCTTCGAGGTGGAGTGGGTCACCACGGGCGGCGCGGCCCTCGCCCACGAGGGCCCCTACGACGTCGTACTCCTCGATCTCGGGCTGCCCGACGCCGATGGCCTGGACGTCTGCAAGGCGCTGCGCGGGCGCGGTGACGTGCCGATCATCGTGATCAGCGCACGCAGCGACGAGACGGACCGGGTGGTCGGTCTGGAGCTCGGCGCGGACGACTACGTCTCCAAGCCGTTCGGGGTGCGGGAGGTCATCGCGCGGATACGGGCGGTGATGCGGCGTGTCCAGCCCGCCGGTCTCGCCGTCCCGCCGCCCGGCCCCGACCGCTACGGCCCCCCGGCTCACCGTCGACCGCAAGGCGGCGCGGGTCCGGCTGGACGGCGAGGAAGTGGCGCTCGCCCAACAAGGAGTACGACCTGCCGGCCTTCCTCACCGAGGAGCCGGGCGCGCTGATGTCCCGGAAGCAGACCATGGAGGCCGTCTGGGACGCGACAGGTCGGCGACCTTCTCCGGGTCGCCGGTCCGCAGCGCGGCGTTCCAGCGGTCGAAGAGCTGGGCGATCTGCACTCTTCTCGGGTCCGGCCGCACTGACCCCGGCCGTCACGGTGGCGGCGGTGACAACGGCGGTGGCGGTGACGAGGGCGGCGCGCAGACGGGTCTTTCGGGTCATCGCAACTCCTGTGCGGCTGGTGCCTGTCGGGATGACTCAAGAATCGCTGTTCACTGGTTAGGGCCCGTGCAGGCGATGTACAACGCAGATCCAGGACACGTCCAATTCACGGGGAGTGCCCGCGTGTTCACAGAGGTTCTGCTGGCCGGCACCGTGCTGCTCGGCTCGTCGGTGCAGTGGCTCACCGGCATGGGCTTCGCTCTGGTGGCCGTGCCTGCGCTGGTGTTGCTGCTGGGGCCGGTGGACGGGGTGGTGCTCGCCAACTGCGCCGCGGGGGCCATCAGTGTCGTGGGGCTGGCGGGCGGGTGGCGGCGGGTGCGGCCCGCCGCGATGGTGCCGCTGTGCGTGGCCGCGGCCTGCACGGTCCCGGCCGGTGCCTGGGTGACCCGCCAACTCCCCGAACCGGCCCTGCTCTTGGTGATGGGCTCTCTCGTGACCGTCGCGGTGCTGCTGGTGATGCGGGGCCTGAAGGTGCCGGCGCTGCGGGGCACGAGGGGCGCGGTGGCCGCCGGTGCGGTGGGCGGGTTCATGAACTCGGCGGCGGGGGTGGGCGGTCCGCCGGTCTCCCTGTACGCGCTCAACGCGGGCTGGACGGTACGGGAGTTCGTGCCCAACGCCCAGTTCTACGGCGTCGTCGTCAACGCCTTCTCGGTCGCGGTGAACGGGGTGCCGCGACTGAGCGCGGACCAGTGGGGCGCCGTCGCCGGGGCCATGCTGGCGGGCGCCCTCGCCGGCCGGGCACTCGCCGCCCGGATACCCGAGAAGCGGGCCCGGCTGCTGGTGCTGGTACTGGCCCTGGCGGGCGGGGTGACAGCGGTGACGAAGGGGCTGTGGGGGCTGTGACGGGGGCGGACGAAGAGCCCGCGGGCACGGTGACGACGGCGGCCGAAGAGCCTGCGGGCACCGCGACGGGGGCGGACAAGGCGCCGCGGGCACTGTGACGACAGCGGACGAAGAGCCCGCAGGCACCGCGACGGGGGCGGACGAAGAGCCCGCGGGCACCGCGACGACCGCAGCCAACAACCCGCAAGCACCGCGACAGGGGCGGACAAGGCGCCGCGGGCACTGTGACGACAGCGGACGAAGAGCCCGCAGGCACCGCGACGGGGGCGGACGAACAACCCGCGGGCACCGCAACGACAGCGGGCGAACAACCCGCGGGCACCGCGACGACAGCAGACCGAGAGTCTGCGGGTGCTGGGACTGCGGTCGGTGTGCGGCGGTTCGGATACGGTCGGCGGATGGAGATTCTGCGCTACGTGGCCTTCAGCACCGACCCGGCGGGAGGCAACCCCGCGGGCGTGGTGCTCGACGCCACCGGGGCCGACGACGCGACGATGCTGGCGACGGCGGCCGAGGTCGGCTACTCGGAGACGGCGTTCGTGGTGCCGTCGGCGGACGGCGCCCTGGACGTCCGCTACTTCAGCCCACTCGCCGAGGTGCCGTTCTGCGGGCACGCGACGATCGCGACGGCGGTCGCGCACGCGGAGCGGCACGGCACCGGACGGCTGCTGCTGCGCACCCAGGCGGGCCCGGTCACGGTGAGCACCGAACGGACGGCGGACGGCACGGTCATGGCGACCCTGGTGAGTGTCCCCCCGCGCACCGCACCGCTCCCCGAGGCCGACCTCGCCGAGCTGCTGGCCGCCCTGCGCTGGTCCGACACCGACCTGGACCCGGCGCTGCCGCCGCGCGCGGCCTTCGCGGGCGCCTGGCATCCGGTGATCGCCGCCGCGACCCGGGAACGGCTGGCCGACCTGGACTACGACATGGACGCGCTCGGCGCCCTCATGGACCGCAGGGGCTGGACCACCGTCGACCTGGTCTGGCGGGAGTCCCCGACCGTCTTCCACGCCCGCGACCCGTTCCCGCCCGGCGGGGTCGTCGAGGACCCGGCGACCGGCGCGGCGGCGGCCGCTCTCGGCGGCTACCTGCGGGAGCTGGGCCTCGTGGCGACACCCGCCACCGTGACCGTCCACCAGGGCGCGGACATGGGGCGGCCGAGCACGATCACCGTGACCGTTCCGGAAGGAGCGGACACCGGGATCGGCGTGGCCGGAGCGGCCGTACCGATCCGGCCGGCTACTGACCCCGCCTGATCCCGAGCGGTCCGGCGATCTCCTGCGCCATCACCTTGCCCGCCTCGAACTCCAGCGTCTCGTCGCCCATGCTCTGGTCCGTGTCCAGCCCGTCCAGCTCCTCCAGGGGCTGGTTGAGGCGGACGTGGATGAGGACGGACTGCAGGGCGCGCAGGGCGGCGGAGGCGGTGGGACCCCAGTTGGAGAAGTAGGAGAACTGCCACCACCACAGGGCCTCCGTCACCCGGCCGGCGCGGTAGTGGGCCATGCCGTGGCGGAGGTCGGTGACGACGTCGGCGATGTCGTCGGAGAGCCGGGCCGGAACCGGGGCCGTACGCGGCTCGTAGGGGTCGAAGACCTCCGAGTAGACGTCGACCGGGTCCAGCAGACGGGCGAGGTTCTCGCGCAGTTCGTCGACGTCGGCGTCCGGGCCCGTGTCCGGCTCGTAGCGCTCGTCGGGGACGAAGTCCTCGTGCGCGCCGAGCCGGCCGCCGGCCAGGAGGAGCTGGGAGACCTCCAGCAGCAGGAAGGGCACGGCGGAACCCGGCTCGTCGCCCTTCGCGACCTCCGTCACCGCCACCAGGAAGCTCTCCACCTGGTCCGCGATCTGGACCGCGAAGTCGTCCGGGTCCCGCGTCGTGGCATGCAGCGTGGCGTCAGACATCTAGGAGTCGTCTCCCCTCGAAGGCGCGGCCGAGGGTGACCTCGTCCGCGTATTCCAGGTCGCCGCCCACCGGGAGGCCGCTGGCCAGGCGGGTGACCTTGAGGCCCATGGGCTTGATCATCCGGGCGAGGTACGTCGCCGTCGCCTCGCCCTCCAGATTCGGGTCCGTGGCCAGGATCAGTTCCGTGACCGTCCCGTCGGCCAACCGCGCGAGAAGTTCTCGTATACGCAGGTCGTCGGGGCCGACACCCTCGATCGGGCTGATGGCGCCGCCGAGGACGTGGTAGCGGCCCCGGAACTCCCGGGTCCGCTCGATCGCCACGACGTCCTTCGGCTCCTCCACCACGCAGATGACCGAGGGGTCGCGGCGGGTGTCACGGCAGATGTTGCACAGCTCCTCCTGCGCGATGTTGCCGCACGTCGCGCAGAAGCGGACCTTCGCCTTGACCTCCATCAGGGCCTGGGCGAGGCGTCGTACGTCCGTCGGTTCCGCCTGCAGGATGTGGAAGGCGATCCGCTGGGCGCTCTTGGGACCGACGCCGGGCAGCCGCCCCAGCTCGTCGATGAGGTCCTGCACCACGCCTTCGTACACGGACTGCCGTCCTTCCCGGGGGTTCCTTACACGTACGTACGGTAGTTGGCGGACGCCCCTCTTAGAAAGGCGGGCCGGGTCTCGACAACGGCTCAGAAGGGCAGGCCCGGGATGCCGCTGCCGCCGCCGAGGCCCTGGGCCAGCGGGCCGAGCTTCTGCTGCTGGAGGTTCTGGGCGTTCTCGTTGGCCGCCTGGACGGCCGCGACGATCAGGTCGGCGAGGGTCTCGGTGTCCTCGGGGTCCACCGCCTTGGGGTCGATCCGCAGGGCGCGCAGCTCACCGGCGCCGGTGACGGTCGCCCTGACCAGGCCTCCGCCCGCCTGCCCGTCGACCTCCGTCCGCGCCAGCTCCTCCTGCGCCTTCTGCAGGTCCTGCTGCATCTTCTGGGCCTGCTGGAGCAGCTGCTGCATATTGGGCTGGCCACCACCGGGAATCACGATTCAGCTCCTGGATTCGTCGTTTCATCCGTTGTGTTTCCGTTGGGCACGAGCCTACGTGGTCCGCGCAGCCATCGCCCCGCCACTCTTTCGAGTGACATCGCCGTGACTGCCATACCTGATCAAGGCCCTCTTGCGGGCGGAAAAGCGGCGAAAGGCACGCCCGCGCCACCCATTGGGCGGTAGGAAGGGTCCCGCTGAGCGGTAGGAAGGGGTCCGCGTCGGCATGCGATGTCACGCAACGTGAGCGGCCGTGATCAGTAGGGAGTGCCGGGTGGGTCAGCCGGAGATGCAGCCCGAGGGTCCCCCTCAGGACGAGCGGGGCGAGGGCGCGGCCGGACTGCGGCCGGGGGATCTGGCCGGGCGGTCCTTTCCGCTCGGGGACTGGGGCGAGCCGGCCGAGCGGCTGCACGAGCTGTACCGGTGGGTGGAGCGCGGGGCGCTGGAGACGGCGGCCTGGTATCTCGCGGACCGGGTGTGGAAGCGGCGGGGCGCGCGGGCGCTGCGGGCCGGGGCCGCCGCAGGGGCGGTCACCGGGGCCGCGATGCCGTTGCTGGACCTGACCGGGGTGCTCGGCGGGGCGGCGGCCTGGGGGTATCTGGCGCTGCTGCTCGCCGTCGCGTGTGTGGCGGTGGACCGGTTCTTCGGGGTGACGTCCGGCTGGATAAGGGACGTGGCCACCGCGCAGGCCGTGCAGCGGCGGCTGCAGGCGCTGCAGTTCGACTGGGCGTCGGAGAGCGTGCGGGAGGTCCTGGGGCCGGCGGAGGGGACGGCCGGGGAGGCCGCCGAGCGGTGCCTCGGGGTGCTGCGGCGGTTCTCGGAGGACGTGACCGAGCTGGTGCGGACCGAGACGGCCGACTGGATGGTGGAGTTCCGGACCGGGTCGGCGCCGATGGGGATCCAGTCGGCGGTGGCGTCCCCGGCGCGCGGCACGGACGGCGCCGGCCTCAACGGCCGTTTCCCCCTGCCCCCGGGACCCAACTCCCGCCCCAACATGCCCCGTCAGCGCCCGCCCGAGCCCAGGTGACCTCGCGGCCGCACGGCAGGACGAGGACTCCCGTCAGTCTCCCGTCAGTCCTCAGTCAATCCCCGGTCAGTCCGCGGTCAGTCCGCGGAGCACAGCCCCGTGGCCACCGTCGCCGAGCACGGGAGATGGCCGTGGGCGCGGATGACGTTCTCGTTGGCGGTATCGCCGATGTAGGCGAGGAAGGCGGCGGCCAGGGAGCCGGAGGAGGGGGTGCCGTAGGTGTAGGCGTACTCCACGCCCCGGTAGGGGTACTCGCTCCTGCCGTACTCGATGTCCTCCACGGAAGGGGCGGCGCCGTCGAGCGGGACGGTGCGCAGTCCGCGGTGTCCGGAGGAGGCCAGGGTGAACTCGGAGTAGCCGAGCGCGCCCGGGATCCGGGCCACGGTGGCCAGCACGTCCTCGGTGGAGTCGAGTTCGCAGCGCATGACCGGCGCGGACGTGTCGTCCTTGTGCACGCAGTCCAGGGAGGTGCTGGGCACCCGCTCCCAGGTGCCGAGCACCCGGCGCTGGAAGATCTGCCGGGTCCCGGAGTCGGCGTTGCGGCTGACCAGGACGATGGGCAGGTCGGGCAGCGAGGCGTCCAGCTGCTTCCAGCGGGTCACCTCGCCCCGGTAGACGCGGCGCACGTCCTGCACCGACAGGCCCTTGGCCGGCAGCCGGACGCCGTCGTTGACGACGAGGGTGAAGACGGACAGGGCGATGCGCCGGCCGACCAGTTTGTCCGGTCCGCCGATCGCCGGGCCGTCGGAGAAGGCGACGACCGAACGGCTGTCCGCGAAGAGCGCGTTGACGCCCGCGGAGCTGCCACGCGCGTCCACGGTGATGGCGGAGTCCGGGCACTTGCGCTGGTAGTCCTTCGCCAGCTCCCGTACGACGGGCGCGAAGGCGGTCGAGCCGGTGACCGTGAGACGGCCCTTCTCGCAGCCGATCGGGACCGGGTGGTCGTCGCGGGCCACGACGATCACCGCGAGGGTGAGGACACTGACCGTCAGCATGATGGTGATCAGCCGGGCGGCACGGCTGAACAGGGGCGGTTTCTCGTCGGGCGTGGCGCTGCGGTTGGGGTGCACCTCGCCTTCCCGGATGCCGCCGAACAGCCGGATCTCGCGGCCGACGTCGCCGCCGGAGAGCAGCACCAGCAGCTTGTAGTGGTCGCCCCGGTTGAGCGGGACGCGCGGGATCCGCAGGGTGTTGCCCTCGTAACCGAAGCCCCGGGCCGGGGTGAAGTGGTCCATCAGATGGTCGGTGTCGGAGGGCTGGGTGACCGAGACACCGCGGATGGTGCGGTCGTTGAACACCGCGGTCAGGCCGTGGACCTCGGGGCTGGTGTAGTCGTCACGGTCGATGCCCTGGGAGCCGTCGTTCTCGACCCGGATCAGCACCAGGGTGGCGCATTTCGGGGGCCTCGTCGAAGAGGCCGAGTCTGACGTTGGCTCTGCCCAGGCGTACGTCGTCGCCGATGGGGTTGTCCATTTGGACGCGGTAGCCGATCCTCCCCCACTGCCTTAATGGCGTGGGCGGTGCCCCCAGCGGCGCGGCACCCGGCGCTCGTACCAGACCATGACGCCGGACGCGGCGATGCCGAGCACGGCCGTGCCGACCGCGACGACGTTCTCCGGGCTGAACCACTGCACTTGGGTGCCCCCGCAACTCCCCGAGCCGGATCAGGGAGGTCACCGTACGTCCGTGCGAGTTCAACTTCCTTAAGAGCACCGGTACTTGAGGTTACTGTCGGGTGTAGTCCAGCTTCTCGCCGTTGCTGGTGTTGACGCGCTGGAGGGTGCCGTCGGGGAGCAGGGCGATCTCGGTGGCGCCGCCCGGTTTGCAGTAACCCGAGTCGCCCTCGGTGACGTTGGACGGGCCGATCTCCAGCGGGCCGTTGCCGCTCGGGGCGGCGGTGAGCTGGGCCTGGAAGACGCAGTGGTAGTCGCCGCTGGTGGTGGGGCCGTCCGCGGTGAGGGTCAGTACGGCGTCGCCCACCTGCCCCTGTCGGATGGTGAGTTGGCGGGTGTTCTCGCCGTCCTTGTTGGTGATGGTGGCGGTCCAGGTACCGAGGTAGCCGGCCGGGACCGCTCCGTCCGTCGGCGCGGAGGTCGTCGGGGAGGCGGTGGTCGGGGAGGCGGTGGTCGGGGACGGCTGCCCGGTGGTCGGGCCGGGGCTCGGGGGTGCGCTGGTGGTGGGGCCCGGGCTCGGCTTGTCGTCGCCCTGGTCGCTGCCGCCGCCGTTCATGAGCGCGTACACGGAACCGCCGGCACCGAGCGCGACGACGAGGGCGACACCGACCAGCAGCGCCGTGGAACGGCCGTTCCTGCCGGGCGGGTCGGGCGGCGCGGTGACCGGTCCGGCGTAGGAGGAGGGACCGTACGGCGGGGTGGAACCGAGGGCGCCGTAGGGACCGGCCTGGGGGTACCCGTAGGCGGCCTGCTGCTGGGGGTACCCGTACCCGGGCTGCGGCTGAGGATGCTGCTGCGGGTACCCGTAGGCGGGGTGGCCGGGCGGCGGGGTCTGGCCATGGCTCGGCGGGGGCGTCTGGGCACCGCCCTGCCCCCCGACGACGGTCGGCAGATGATTCAGCGGCGCGCCGCCGCCCGGCTGACCGGGAGGCGCAGGGGGGACGGGCGTCCGCGCACCCGGGTCGGCACCCGAACCGACTCCGGCACCCACGCCGCCACCGGCGCCGGGCCCCGCCCCCGGACCGGCGTGCGGTCCCCGCGAGGTGTCATCGGCGGCCGCCGCATGCTCGGGCGATGCCCCGCGCTTCTCGAACGACGGCCCCGCCGATCCTCCGGCCCCGGCGGGCGCCCCGAACGCCCCGGCCGGCTCTCCGGACGTTCCGGCCCCGACACCCCCGCCGGAGCCGCCGCCCGTCGCGATCCCCTCCCCCGCCGTCCGCTCCGGATCCTCCGTGTCCAGCAACCGCACGGCGTGCCGCCCCAGTTGGGCCACCAGGGCGCTCGGCAGCCACGGGTCCCGGGAGCGGCCGTCCTGGACGGTGTCCTCGGCGCCCGTGCGTTCCAGGACCTGGTCCAGCGTCGGGCGGGCGGCCGGGTCCTTCCTCAGGCAGTCGCGTACGAGGTCGGCGATCCCCTCCGGCACGCCCTCGAGGTCGGGTTCCTCCTGGGCGATGCGGAACATCAGCGCGTGCACACCGCTGTTCGCGGTGCCGAAGGGCAGGGCGCCCGTGGCGGCGTACGCCAGCACGGAGCCCAGGCAGAAGACGTCGCAGGCCGGGGTGATCCGGTCGCCGCGCACCTGTTCCGGCGCCATGAACCCCGGCGAGCCGACCAGCGCTCCGGTGCGCGTCAGTCCCCCGTCCGTCACCGTCTCCAGCGCCCGCGCGATGCCGAAGTCGATGACCCGGGGCCCGTCGATGGTGACGAGGACGTTGGACGGCTTGAGGTCGCGGTGGATGATCCCGGCGGCGTGGATGTCCTTGAGAGCCTGCGCGAGCCCCGCGGCCAGGATGCGCACGGAACGCTCCGGCAGCGCGCCGTGGTCGTGCCCCACGACCTGCTGCAGGGTCGGCCCGGCGACGTACCCGGTGGCGACCCATGGCACCGCGGCCTCCGTGTCGGCGTCCAGGACCGGTGCCGTCCAGTACCCGCCGACCTGCCGCGCGGCCCGCACCTCCTGCCGGAACCGCGCCCGGAACTCCTCCTGCGCGGCCAGCTCCCGCCGCACCAGCTTGACCGCGACGGTCCGCCCCCGGTCCGACCGGGCGAGGTACACGAACCCCATCCCGCCGGCCCCGAGCCGCGCCAGCAGCCGGTACGCCCCGATCCGCTGCGGATCCCCGGCCCCGAGCTTCTCCATCGCAGGTCCCCCCGAAATCCCCCGATACGCCCCTGTACGACAGCCCCACGATAGTGCGGGCACGGGGGGAGGAGGACGGGAGCGGTGTCTACGGTTCCGTAACGGGGGGTCCCAGCTCCTCCAGCACCTTGGACAGCCGTTCCAGGGCCTGCACGGCCTGCGCCAGTTCGGCTTCTCCGAAGGCCTCCGCGAGCCGGTCGGCGAAGGCGGCGTGACCGGGGTTGATCCGGTGGTTCGCCGCGCGTCCCTCCTCCGTCGGCGCGAGGAGTTTGGCACGGCGGTGGGCCGGGTTGGGCCGGTACTCGGCGAGCCCGCGCTCCACCAGCAGGTCGGCGATGCGCTGCACGCTCTGCCGGGTGATGCCCATCGCCCGTGCGATCCCGGCGACGGTCAGCGGCTCCCCCAGCACCGCGCCGAGCACCTGCCACCAGGCCGCGGTGAGCCCGGAGGGCCTGGCCAACTCCTCGGCCACCCCGAGGAACTGACCGTTGAGCCGGAAGACCCCGAGGGCGCCGCGGCTGAGCAGGTCCTGTCGCTCCCGGCTCACCCCGCGGCCGCCTGCTGCAGCACGGCGAACGCCTCGGCGTCCGAGTCGTGGTGGAGCCGGTACCAGGCGTCGAGCACCTCGCCCTCGTACACCCCGAGCAGCCGGAAGACCTCCCGGGCGAAGGCGACGGGCTCGGTGGGTCCGGCGGTGACCAGGTGCCCGTCGGTGACGGCGTCCGCGTCGACGTACCGCTCGCCGCCCCGGTAGCCGGTCGCGGCGAGGTAGAAGGAGACCGCGCTGGTGTGGTCGCGGTCGTCGAGCAGACCCTCCCGCGCGAGCCCGGCGGTGGCCCCGCAGATCGCGGCGACGGGCGTCCCGGCGGCCAGGAACTCCCGCGCCTTGCGGGCGAAGGGCGCGAGCTCGTCGCCTTCGTCCCAGGCGTCGGCGCCCGGGAGGATCAGCAGGGAGCTGTCCTCGGGGCGTACGTCCTCGAGTGCGAGGTCCGGCTGGACGCGCAGTCCCCCGATGGACCGGACGGGCTCGCGTGTCGGGCCCACCGTCCGGATCTCGTACCCGGCGCGGGCGAGGTACGCGGTGGTGTGTCCCGTCTCCCAGTCGGCGAGCGTGTCGTAGACGGCGAGATGCACTGGCTTGCGGCTCATGACGTCTCCTCCGAGCGAGGCCATATGACAGCAGGCTGTCACTTCGACAGCACCCCGTCAATGTCTCCCGTCGTCGACCCCATCGCCGGCCCCGTCGCCGCCCCACCGTCGACAACCTGTCGTGGAAACCTCCGCACCGCAGACAGGTCGCCGATATCGCCCCCTCCCAACCCGCCCCTACGCTCGCCGCCATGACCCCTCAGCCAAACCCCGAGGCCGGCGCCGCCGTGAAGGCCGCGGACCGTGCGCACGTCTTCCACTCCTGGTCCGCGCAGGAGCTCATCGACCCGCTCGCCGTCGCCGGTGCGGAGGGGTCGTACTTCTGGGACTACGACGGGAAGCGGTATCTCGACTTCAGCAGCGGGCTCGTCTACACCAACATCGGCTACCAGCACCCGAAGGTCGTCGCCGCGATCCAGGAACAGGCCGCACACCTGTCCACCTTCGCGCCGGCCTTCGCGATCGAGGCCCGTTCGGAGGCGGCACGGCTGATCGCCGAGCGGACCCCGGGCGACCTGGACAAGATCTTCTTCACCAACGGCGGCGCCGACGCCGTCGAGCACGCGGTGCGGATGGCCCGGCTGCACACCGGGCGCCCCAAGGTCCTCTCGGCGTACCGGTCGTACCACGGCGGTACCCAGCAGGCCGTCAACATCACCGGGGATCCGCGCCGTTGGGCCTCCGACAGCGCCGCCGCCGGGGTCGTGCACTTCTGGGCGCCGTACCTCTACCGCTCCCGCTTCTACGCCGAGACCGAGGAGCAGGAGTGCGCGCGGGCGCTGGAGCACCTGGAGACGACCATCGCCTTCGAGGGGCCAGGCACGGTCGCCGCGATCGTCCTGGAGACCGTGCCGGGAACGGCCGGGATCATGGTTCCGCCGCCGGGGTATCTCGCCGGGGTGCGGGAGATCTGCGACCGGCACGGGATCGTCTTCGTCCTGGACGAGGTCATGGCCGGGTTCGGGCGCACCGGTGAGTGGTTCGCGGCCGGCCTGACCGGTGTCACGCCGGACCTGATGACCTTCGCCAAGGGCGTGAACAGCGGGTATGTGCCGCTCGGCGGTGTCGCGATCTCGGGGGCGATCGCCGAGACCTTCGCCCGGCGGCCCTACCCCGGCGGACTGACCTATTCCGGGCACCCGCTCGCCTGCGCCGCCGCCGTCGCGACGATCAACGTGATGGCGGAGGAAGGGGTCGTCGACAACGCGCGGCGGCTCGGCGAGGGCGTCGTGGCGCCCGCGCTGCGCGAGCTGGCCGAGCGGCACCCCAGCGTCGGCGAGGTGCGCGGGGTCGGCATGTTCTGGGCGCTGGAGCTGGTGAAGGACCGCGAGACGCGCGAACCGCTGGTGCCGTACAACGCGACCGGCGAGGCCAACGCGCCGATGGCCGCCTTCGCCGCCGCCGCCAAGAAGCACGGTCTGTGGCCCTTCGTGAACATGAACCGCACCCATGTGGTCCCGCCGTGCAACGTCAGCGAGGCGGAACTGAAGGAGGGCTTCGCGGCACTGGACGCGGCGCTGTCGGTCGCCGACGAGTACACCGCGCAGGCGAGTTACCGCGGGTAGTCGATCGCTCGCCCTCAGGTGCCGCACCGGCCGCGTACAGCTACGCGGGTAAACACCGAGGGAACCCGAACGCGTAAGGTGGCGTGCTCGTAGATAGGGACGAGTACGCCATCCGACGTTTTCGAGGAGACGCCCCGACCATGCCCGGCAGCAGCGGCAACGGCTCCGTGACCCGCAGCACCCTGCGGCAGCAGATCGCCGACGCGCTTCGCGACGAGGTGCTGGCGGGCCGGCTCCAACCGGGCCAGGAGTTCACCGTCAAGGAGATCGCCGAGCAGTACGGCGTCTCCGCGACCCCCGTGCGCGAGGCGCTGGTCGACCTGTCCGCGCAGGGGCTGCTCGACGCCGACCAGCACCGCGGCTTCCACGTCCACGAGTACTCGACCGCCGACTTCCGGGGCATCGTCGAGGCCCGCAGCCTGATCACCGACGGCATGTTCCACGCCCTGGAGACCGGCGCCGACCGGCTCCCACCCCCCGACGACGCCCGCGCCAACGCCTCCCTCGCCGGGGTCCGGCGGCGCGGCGAGGAGGCGCGGCGGGCCTCGCTGGCCGGTGATCTCACCGTGCTCATCGGTTACGACCTGCGCTTCTGGCACGAGCTCGGCGTCATGTTCGGCAACCCCTATCTCGCCGACTTCCTGCACCGGCTGCGCGTGCAGTCCTGGGTGTGCGCGGTGCAGCATCTACGGCGGCTGAAGGATCTGCGCGGCGCCCTGTGGTCCGGCCACACCGATCTGGTCGACGCCCTCGCCCGCCGGGACACCAAGGCGGCGCGGTCGATCGTCGCCGGGTACAACGACCACGCGCTGGCCCTCATCGAGGGGCTGGCCGACCGGTGAGCGCCCTGGACACGGAGGCCGTGGGCCTCCCCGTCGGCCCGCCGGTGAACCTCTCCGTCGTCATACCGGCCTTCAACGAGGAACTGCGGCTCGGCCCCACCCTGGACGCGGTCACCGGCTATCTGCGCGACAACGAGGGCCGCTGGGGCACGTGGGAGGTGGTCGTCGCCGACGACGGATCCACCGACGGCACCGGCGCGCTGGTCACCGCCCGCCAGGACCCCCGGATCCAGCTGGTCACCAGCCCCCGCAACCGCGGCAAGGGCAACGCCCTGCGCCTGGGGGTCGCCGCCACCCGCGGCCGCCGGGTGCTGGTCACGGACGCCGACCTGGCGGCGCCGATAGAGGAGCTGGAGCAGCTCGACAAGGCGCTCGGCGAGGGCGGCTCGGCGGCGATCGGCTCGCGTTCCGTGCCCGGCGCCACGATCGAGGGCCGCCAGCACCGCATACGTGAACTCCTCGGCCGCGCCGGAAACTTACTCATACGCGGGATCGCCGTGCCGGGGATACGCGACACCCAGTGCGGCTTCAAGCTCTTCGACGGCGACCGGGTCCGCGAGGCCTTCGCCGCCTCCCGGCTCAACGGCTGGGGCATCGACGTCGAGGTCCTGCGCCACTTCCACCGCGCCGACTGGCGGATCGCCGAGGTCCCCGTCCGCTGGTCCCACCAGCCCGGCTCCAAGGTCCGCACCCTCGACTACGCCCGGGTCCTGACCGAACTGGCCCGGCTGCGTGCCCGCACGGTGCGCCCGGCGGACCTGTTCGTCGCCCTCGTCTTCCTGCTGATGTCGGCGGCCCTGTACTCGGGCCGTCTCTTCGACCCGAACCACCGCTATCTCCCCGACTCCCTCCAGGACCAGAACCAGTGGGAGTGGTTCTTCGCGGTCACCGCTCACAACCTCGCCCACCTGGACAACCCGTTCTTCTCCGACCTGCAGGGCTTCCCCGACGGCGTCAACCTCATGGCCAACACGGTCATGCTGGGCCTCACCGTCCCCTTCGCGCCCCTCACCCTGCTGGCCGGCCCGGCGGTCTCCCTCAGCGTCTGCATGGCCCTGGGCCTCGCCGCGACCGCGGTCGCCTGGTACCGGCTGATCGTGAAGCGGGTCGTACGGCACCGCCCCGCGGCCTTCGTCGGCGCCTCACTGGCCGCCTTCGCACCGCCCATGATCAGCCATGCCAACGCGCACCCCAACTTCGTGATCCTGTTCATGATCCCGCTGATCGTGGAGCGCGCCCTGCGTCTGTGCGAGGGCACCCGGGTCGGGCGGGACGGCGTGGTGCTGGGCCTGATGGCGACGTACCAGATCTTCCTCGGCGAGGAGCCACTGCTGCTCGCGGCGCTCGGCATGCTCCTGTTCGCGGGTGCCTACGCCGTCGCCCGGCCGGACGTGGCCCGGAACGCCTGGCGGCCGCTGCTGACGGGACTGGCGATCGCGGGCGCGGTCTGTCTCCCCCTGGTCGCCTATGCGCTGACCTGGCAGTTCGCCGGTCCGCAGAGCTACAAGAGCATCCTGCACGGCGACAACGCGGGCAACAGCCCCCTCTCCCTGCTCTCCTTCGCGGAGCGCTCGCTGGTCGCGGGCGACGAGCTGCGGGCGAACTCCCTGTCCCTGAATCCGACCGAGCAGAACGCCTTCTACGGCTGGCCACTGGTCCTGGCGGCGTTCGCGATCGTCGTACGACTGTGGGAGCGGGCCCTGGTCAGAGTGCTGGCGTTCACCGCGGTGGGCGCGGCGCTTCTCTCCCTCGGCCCGAAGATCCGCATTCCGATGACGGACGACGTCTATCCGGGCCCGTGGGCGCTGCTCGCCAAGATGCCGCTGTTCGAGTCGGTGATCGAGGGCCGGGTCGCGATGATCTGCGCGCCCGTGCTCGGCATGCTGCTCGCCCTGGCGCTGGAACGGCTGGCGGCGACGAAGAAGATCGGCACCCAGTACATCGGTCTGCTCGGGATCAGCCTCGCCCTGATCCCGCTGATCGCGGCCCCGCTCAAGGCGGTGGAGCGCCCGCAGACACCGGCCTTCTTCACCGACGGGGCGTGGAAGGCGTACGTGGGCAGGGACGAGTCCCTGGTGATCGTCCCGCTGCCCGACTCCGGGTACGCCGAGCAGCTGCACTGGCAGGTCGAGGCGGGTCTCGGCTTCAGAATGCCCGGCGGCTACTTCAACGGCCCCTACGGCCCGGACCGTATCGGCATCTACACCGCGTCCCCCCGCTACACCTCCAACATGCTCCGTGACGTCCGCTACAGCGGGCAGATCCCCACGATCGGCAAGAACTGGCGGGCCCAGGCCCGGCGCGACTTCGCCTTCTGGAAGGCGGGAGCGCTGGTGGTGGCCCCGCAGCCCAACGACGGCGCCCTGCGCACGGCCGTCACCGAACTGGTCGGCCATGGCGGGAAGTGGGTGGACGGCGTATGGGTATGGGACCTGCACAAGGGGAGCTGACCCTGAGCCGAACTGTCCGAACGGGGCACTCCCCGAGCCGCACCGACTACCCTGCCATGACTGACCACCTCGCTAGGGAGCCCTCTTTGGCCTGTGACCTGTGGCTGGTACCGCTCGTCGACGTTTTGTGCCACACCCCCGACAATCCCTTCGCCGACGAGCTCGCGCAGTACAACAGCGTGCTCGCCGCGGCCGGGCTTCCCCCGGTTCCGGTGTACCAGTACATGCCGGGCCTGTCCGGCGAGGTCGCCCCGGTGGCCGGCTTCGACTACGACGCCCTGCACTTCCTGCGCCGTGTCTATCTGCTGCAGGTCTGCGGCCTGCCGATGACGCCCGTCGACGAACTGGGCGGCGACTACGAGCAGTTGCTGGAGATGTTCGAGTCGACGGCCCAGCAGTCGCACCTGGTGTGGCACTACGACCACGCCGGCGCCTACGTCCCCGTCGACTTCCCCCACCCCCTCTCCAACGACGACCTGCTGGCCGGCGGCGGCCCCCTGGGCTCCTCCCAGGCCCTGCTCCGCGAGCTGGAGTACGTCGCCCCGGCCATCGGCATCGACCCGGCCAACCCCCCTGCGGCGCCGGAACCGCCACGCGCCCCCACGGAGTTGGAGGAGCCGGCCGTCCCGGCGCCGTACGACCCGAGCCCCTTCGCCCGGGAGCGGCACGTGTGGCTCGGCCTGCACGCGGCGGCGACGCGGAGTCTGGCGCAGGGGTCGATGATCGTCTTCAGCTGAGGCTCAGCCGAGCTGCGCCAGGCCCCGCTTCAGGTCCTCGGCGTTCATGACCGGGGTGTAGCTGATCTCGGCCTCCATGTCGAGGAAGAACGGCTCGGCGATCGCCGGCATCTGCGCGCTGTCCTGCATGTCGAAGACCAGGAACATGGTGCGCTTGCCGTGGTCGGTGGTGAAGTAGGCCGCCTCGGGCCTGACGTGCTCGACGGCCTCCTGGACCAGCTTGGCCATGGTGCCGTTCCGGATGGCCTCGTTCGTCTTCTCCGTGTTCATGGACGCCTTGAGCAGTACGCGCATCGCACTCACCTTCTTCTGATCGACGCACAGCTGCACGAGTCCACGGTATGCCCGATATATACAGATCGCCCTCTCGTGGACCTTCGCTACTCCCGGGGGAGCAGGGCCGGTACCTCCACGGGGGCGACGCGCCGGTCGACCGGCCCGCGCAGGCTGGGACCACCGACGAGAGGAGGCGGCGATGATCCTGGTGACCGGTGCGACGGGCCACGTGGGCGGCGAGCTGGTACGGCGACTGACGGCCGCCGGCCATCCCGTCCGGGCGACGACCCGCCGCCCGTCCGAGGCCCGGCTGCCGTCCGGGGCGGAGGCGGTGTACGGCGACGCGGACGACCCCTCGACCCTTTCGGCGGCGTTCACGGACGCCTCCGGGGCCTTCCTGATGTCGGCACAGGGCGTCGGCACGACCCCGCCCGGCCCGACCCCCGACCTCGCCCTCGCCCTCGCCCTCGCGGAGGCGGCGGCGCGAGCCGGGGTCCGGCGCGTGGTGAAGCTGTCGGTCCTGGACGGCGGCACGGGCACGGACGTGATCGCCCGCTGGCACGCGGCGGCGGAGGCCGCGGTGACGTCCCACGACTGGACGTGGACCCTCCTGCGCCCCGGCCGCTTCATGTCCAACGCGCTGCAGTGGACGGCGCAGTTGCGGTCGGGCGACACGGTGTCCCTCCCCTTCGCCGACCGCCCGGCGGCGAGCATCGACCCGGCGGACGTGGCGGAGATCGCGGCCCGCGCCCTGACCACCCACTCCACCGAACACGCGGGCGGGACCTACGAGTTGAGCGGGCCCCAGTCCCTCACACCGCTCGATGAACTGGCGCTCCTGGGCGAGACACTGGGCCGCGACCTGCACGCTGTCGGCCTCCCCCCAGAAGCCGCCCGGTCCAGCATGCGGCGCTACGGCTTCCCGCCCGAGGTCATCAACGCGATCATGCACCGCACCCTGGAGAGCGACCGGGGCGCGGAGGTACTGCCGACGGTGGAGAAGGTGCTGGGACGCCCGGCGCGGACGTTCGGCGAATGGGCGAGGGCCCATACGGGGGCGTTCGAGGGGTGACCCGGATGCCGGAACCGCGCGCTCACCCTTGCTGAGCCACGAACGGCGGCAGCCGGTGGTCGCCTCGTAGGCGGGGCCTCCAGTCAGAGGAGGGCGTCGTTGCGGACGACGGCGTAGACGATCGGGGTAGATAAATGACGCCGACTTTAATTCTCGTTATTCCAGGGACCCCACACACATACAGCGATCGGGCTATTCATTAGCGGAACTGGACGGTCCAGCCAGCACGGAGCTCTTACCATGCTATTTAGCGAGCGCGACCACCCCGAGGGCGCCAAGGATTCAATCGACCGCCCCATCGAAGTTAAAGTCAGCGCCAACAAATCCTCTGCTTTTCATGAACTTAGCACGTGCTTCCCGCACCTGTCATGTGAGGGTCCAGTGAAGGTGTGGCCGTTTTGCCTGGTTAATGCACTAACCATCCTCTTCTCGTTCATTACAACCCGTAAAGTCGAAGATGACCTGGTGCGGCGAATTATCCACCTCAGCCTTGACGTCTTCCAATGGGCTCGTATTTAGTTTTCCCTTACGTCATTCATAGGGTGGACTTACCTGGTGCACCCGAAGAGACAACAAGGGGTGGGTGTGCGTACGCGTACACATCTGGCCGGGGGGCTCGCCATGTTGGCCGGCCTTTTCCTGGCCACTACGGGGGGCGTGACGCTGACGTCACCGCAGGCGGCGGCAGCCACCTGCACGGCGGGAACGGCGAACGACTTCAACGGCGACGGTGTGCAGGACACGGTGATCGCGGACCCGAACGCCACGGTGAACGGGGCCAAGCGGGCCGGGCTCGTGCGAGTGGTCCTCGGCGGCGGGAAGGGGGTCACCGAGATCTCCCAGGCCACCGCGGGCATGAACGCCGCGCCCGAGGCGGGTGACGGCTTCGGCACCTCCTACGCCGCCTACGACGCCGACGGCGACGGCTGCAGCGACCTGGTGGTCGGTACGCCGTACGAGGACGTCGTCAAGGACGGCAAGAACCTCGTCGACGCCGGGGTGATCCACATCGTCCACGGCACGCCGACCGGCATCGGCACGGGCTCCGCGATCGACGGATACAGCCAGGCGGGGTTCGACTCCAACTCCACAACCGAGGCGTACGACTGGTTCGGCTTCGCGCTGAAGGCGGGCACGACCGCGAGCGGAACGCCGTACCTGGTGATCGGGGTGCCCGGTGAGGGAGTCACCTTCGGGGGGACGACGTACGCCGACGCCGGCTGCATCGAGTATGTGCAGGGCAGCACCAAGGTCTCCGTGAGCCAGTACTCCACCGGCGTCCCGGGCGACCCCGAGGTGAACGACCGCTTCGGGTACTCGCTCGCCGGCACCAACCGCTACTTCGCCGTGGGCACCCCGGGCGAGGCCATCGGGGACAAGGAGTTCGCGGGCGGGGTCACGGTCTTCAGCCACATCCTCTCCGGTGGCATGCCCACGCCACTCGTGGGGCTGGCGCAGGACACGGACGGCATCGGCGGCGCGTCGGAGGCGGGCGACCGCTTCGGCTTCTCGGTCTCCATGACCGGCTACCGGCCCAGCGACCAGACGTACAACTCCGACGTACTGCTGGCCGTCGGCATCCCCGGTGAGGACATCGGCAGCATTCCGGACGCGGGTGGCGTCGCCGTCATCCGTATCCAGCCGTCCGGCGCGTACACCCAGATCGCGGCGTTCGACAACAGCGTCGCGGGTGTCGAGGGTGGCGCGGTGGCCGACGACTTCATGGGCCAGCGCGTCGCGATCACCAACACCGACGCCAACGTCGTGACCACTTCCGCCAACGTCCGCCTCGCGGTCGGCGAACCCGGCAAGGACACGGCGACGGTCAAGGACGCCGGCGCCGTGCACATCTTCCGGCCGCTCGACGCCGCCCTCGGCACCAACGACAAAGAGCTGACACGAGGTTCGGGGCTGCCCGGCACAGCGACCGCCCGTGACTACACCGGAGTCTCGCTCGTCGCCGGCTCCACCAACCTCTACGTAGGCATCCCCTACAGCAAGGAACCGGCCACCAACAAGGGCGTCCTCTACGTCCAGCCGTGGACGGACGTCGACGGCACCACGAGCACCGGCACCACCACCTACCGGCCCGGAGCCGGCGGTCTGCCCGACGCGGGCTCGGCCTTCGGAGCAATCGGATGAGCGGCGGGCCGAGGAGAAGAAGACACAGCGTCATGCACAGTCGTACGCAAACGAGACCCCGCCGCCGTTCCCTCGTCGCGGCCGCCGCCGTCGCGGCCCTGCTGACGACCGGAATGAGCGTCGCCCCCGCGCCGGCCGCCGAGCAGGTGAAGGGGGAGAAGAGCACGAGCGACGGCAGCAGCGCCTCGCTCTCGCCGAACGGCGCCCAGATCAAGGCGAAGAAGTCCGGCAAGCCGGTCGAGATCCAGAGCCTGCGCGACGAGCGCAGCACCACCGTCGCCAACCCCGACGGTACCTTCACCACCAGCGAGTACGTCCAGCCCGTCCGCACCCGTGTCGACGGGAAGTGGACGGACATCGACACCACGCTGGTCAGGCGGAAGAACGGCACGCTCGCCCCGAAGGCGGCCCTGGCCGCCATGTCCTTCTCCGGTGGCGGTGACACGACCTTCGCCGAGATCGAGAAGGACGGGCGCTCGCTCTCCCTCGACTGGCCGGACAAGCTGCCGAAGCCCAGGGTCGACGGCTCCACCGCCACCTACGCGAACGTCCTCGACGGCGTCGACCTCAAGGTCACCGCGAGCGCCGACGGCTTCTCGCACGTGCTGGTCGTCAAGGACGCGAAGGCCGCCGCCAACCCCGAGCTGGCCAAGCTGCAACTCCCGCTCGACACTTCCTCGGTGAAGCTGAAGGAGACGGGGGACGGCGGGCTGACCGCCACCGACACCGGCTCCGGCGGCACGGTCTTCGAGGCGCCCCAGCCGGTGATGTGGGACTCCAGCCACGCGACGGCGGACGGTGAGAAGGCAGCCGAGGAGAGCACCCAGACACCACCCGAGGGCGCACAGGTCGCGGACGTCGGTGTGGACCTCGGGCCGGGCAGGATGACCCTCAGCCCCGACACGGGCCTGCTCAACGACCAGGACACCGTCTACCCGGTCTACATCGACCCGGTGGTCAAGACCGCCAACCGCAGTTCCTGGACCATGGTGTCCTCGCACTACTCGACCGCCGAGTTCTGGAAGTTCGACGACGACGAGGGCGTGGGCCGCTGCCCGTCCGACGTGTCGTACCGCTGCTCCAGCTCCGACGACGTCAAGCGGCAGTTCTTCGCGATCCCCACGGGGAGCTTCGAGGGGAAGGACATCGTCAGCGCCGAGTTCGCGGTGACCCAGGTCTTCACCTACAGCTCCGCCGCGCGCGAGGTGCAGCTCGCCCGGGTCAACAGCACCGGCGCGAGCGCGATCAGCTCCGGCACGAACTGGTCGAACCAGCCCTCCTCCAAGGAGACCATCGCCACCAAGTCCCCCACGGAAACCGCGGGTTCGTGCACGTCCACCAACCAGAACGTGCGCTTCGGCGTGACGGGCACCATCCAGAAGGCCGCCGACAACGGCTGGGACACCACCACCTTCCGCCTCAAGGCGGGCAGCGAGTCCGACACGTCGTACTGGAAGCGGTTCTGCGGCAACGCGCACCTCGAAGTGACGTACAACCGGCCGCCGTTGGAGCCCGTCCAGAGTGACCTGCAGATGAAGCCGGGCGGCACCTGCGAATACGGCAGTGCCACCGAGCACTACGTCACCGACGCCCCACGCCTGTCCGCGGTGATCCGGGACTACGACCACGGCGACACCGGCTCCAACTCCGAGACGCTGCAGGCCCAGTTCAAGGTCTGGTGGACCTCCGGCGGCACCACGGTCACGCACTACGCGACCACCCCCAAGAAGACCACGGTGGACTCCAGTTGGAGCGACCAGACCGGCGTGGCCACGTTCTTCTACACCGTCGGCAGCGATGTCGCCGGGGACGGCGAGCCGGGCTTCAGCATCCCGCAGAACACCACCATCGGCTGGGCCGTCCGCGGCTACGACCAGCAGTCGTACGGCGCCTGGTCCAGCGACGGGAACCAGACCCGCTGCGAGTTCATCTACGACACCAGCAAGCCCAAGTCGGCCACCATCACCTCGGCCCAGTACCCCGACGACGAGACCTGGCACACGGGCGTCGGCGACTACGGCGACTTCACCATGGACTCGCCGTCGACCGACGTCACGAAGTACACGTACTACTTCACCGGTCCGCAGGCCGACAACGGCAAGAAGACGGTGGCCGCCGAGTCCACCGGCGGTCCGGCGACCATCCGCTGGATGCCGCCGAGCGAGGGCACCTACACCCTCCACGTGACCGCGGTCGACGGGGCCGGAAACGCGCAGAAGACACCGACCGTCCATGTCTTCCTGGTCAGTGACGGGCGCGCCCCGAAGGCCGCGTGGACGCTCGGCGACGCCAAGGGCTCGACGAAGGCGGCCGGCGCGAGCGGCACGCCCGCGGCGAGCGCCGGTTCCGGGGTGGCGTTCGGCGCCGGGGGCCCGCTCGGGTCCACCGACACCGCGGCCTCCTTCGACGGCACCGACAACGCCTACCTCGACTCGGGCACGGCGACGGTCGACACCGGCAAGACGTTCTCGGTCAGCGCCTGGGTGATGTTGCCGACGCTGCCCACCCAGAGCATGACCGTGGTCAGCCAGGACGGCACCGCACAGCCCGGCTTCGAGCTCGGCTACGACGTCGACTCCGCCTCCTGGACCTTCCGCATCCCGATCAGCGACATGGAGTCGCTCGGCACTTGGAAGGTCTCCGGCGCGGCGGCCGTCGCCGGCAGCTGGACCCACCTGATCGGGGTGTACGACGCCGAGCTCGGCAAGATGATGCTGTACGTCAACGGCGTGCTCGTCGCCGGCGACGTACAGGCGCGGCACACCACATGGAGCGCCACCGGGGCCGTCCAGATCGGCCGTCGGCTCGACCTCGACGGTTACACCGGAAACCTCAAGGGCAGCGTCGCCGACGTCAAGATCCACGACCGGGTCATCCCGCCCACCGAGGGCCAGGAGCTCGGCGGCATCCAGCCGCACCAGCTGGCCTACTGGCAGCTCGACGGGGCGACGTCCGGCATCTCCCCGGAGACGGGCGGCGGTACCGGACTGACCCTCGGCGGCGGCGCCTCGATCTACGTACCGGACGAGTCCTGCGACCCCGAGGCCGACCCCGACTGCACCACTCCGGCCGCGCCGCTGTGGGGCGACGGGCACCTCGCCCTCAACGGCACCAACGCCTACGCCACCCGAGCCGCCACCGGACCGCTCACCGCCCAGGACAGCTTCACCCTGACGGCGCGTGCCCGGCTCGCCTCGGCGAACCCGACGACGGACGAGACGGTGCTGTCACTCACCGGCGCCAACAACTCCGCGATCAAGGTCAAGTACCAGGCGTCCAGCGGTCGTTGGCAGCTGGTGGTGACCGGTACGGACTCGGCCGCCCCGGTGACGACCACGCTCCTCGATGCCGCCGACCCGCCGAGCTCGGAGGGCGACGGCGATCACCTGGCGCTGGTCTACAACGCGGTCTTCGGTGACGTTCTGCTCTACGTCAACGGCACCGCCGTCGCCGACGCGGCCTGGGACAACACCTGGGACTTCAGCACGACGAGCCTCCAGGTCGGCCGCACGCTGACCGGCAAGACGGCGAGCGAGTACTTCTCCGGTGCCGTCGACGAGGTGCGCATGTACCAGGGGCCGCTGGACGCCTCCCTGGTGGCGACCGTGGCGGTCCTGCCGGGCGGCGCCAGCATCGACGAGACCTCGTAGTCCCTTCCCCACCCAGGCGGGCGGCCACTGTGCCGCCCGCCCTTCTCGGCATGCGTGCCGCCCCCGAAACACCCCTACCCATAGGAGAGTTGATGTCATCGCCTCCCTGGTTCCGGTCGGTGCGACCGGCCTGGCGAAGCGGCCGCAGACGCGCCGCGGTGGTCCTCGGACTGGCGCTGTCCATAGGACTGCTCCCGCAGTACGCCCCGGCGGCCACCGCCTCCGACGGCGGTCTGACCCGGCCGAAGACCCAGACCAACCTCGATGACCCGGTGCGCGGCAGGAACGCCACCGCCAAGACCTTCAAGAAGACCGACCAGGCCAAGAAGGCCGCGGTGAAGAAGACCGCCAAGGCGCACTGGCCGAAGGCGGGCAGCGCGGACGTCGACCTCACCAACAGGGCCATCCGCGCCGCAGGGCTCCCGATGACCGCCAAGGCCGCCGGGAAGAAGGGGGCCGAGTCCGTACGCGTCGAGATGCTCGGCCGCAAGGCCGCGAAGGACGCCGGTGTCGACGGGGTGCTCTTCACCGTCGCCCGCACCGACGGCGCAACCACCGGCGGTCCGGCCCAAGTCACTCTGGACTACTCCGACTTCGCCGACGCCTACGGCGGCGGCTACGGCTCACGGCTGCGCCTCGCCACCTACCCGGCCTGTGTGCTGACGACGCCGGAGAAGAAGGCCTGTTCCACCCCGACATACCTGAAGAGCACCAACAACCCGGCGAAGCAGACGCTGACCGGGACCGTGACCGCCGCCGCGGACACCTCCGGGCCCTCCAGCCAGCTCCTCGAGGCAGGTGCGAGCACCGCCTCGGCCACCGTCGTAGCCGCCACGTCCGGCAGCAGCGGTGACGGCGGTGACTACAAGGCGACCAGCCTGTCGCAGTCCTCGCAGTGGGGCGTCGACACCAGTTCCGGTGCCTTCACCTGGAACTACCCGCTGACCACGCCGCCCGTCCCCGGCGGCCTCCAGCCGACCGTCGGCCTGAGCTACAACTCCCAGTCCATCGACGGCCAGACGGCGGCGACCAACAACCAGGGCTCGTGGATCGGCCAGGGCTTCTCCTACGACCCGGGCTACATCGAGCGCAGCTACAAGGCGTGCGCCGACGACGGTCACGACGCGAACAACGGCGACGAGTGCTGGGCGTTCGACAACGCCACGCTGTCCCTGACCGGCGGCACCTCCGGTCAGCTGATCAAGGACGACACCACCGGCCAGTGGCGGGTCGGCTCCGACGACAACGCCAAGGTCGAGCATCTGACCGGCACCACCAACGGCGACAACAACGGCGAGTACTGGAAGATCACCACCGCCGACGGCACCCAGTACTACTTCGGTCTCAACCGCCTCACCGGCTACGCGAGCGGCAACGAGGAGACCAATTCGACCTGGACCGAACCGGTCTACGGCGACGACTCCGGCGAGCCCTGCTACAACGCCACCTTCGCGAGCGCCTACTGCACCCAGGCCTGGCGCTGGAACCTCGACTACGTCGTGGATCCGCACGGCAACGCCATGTCGTACTTCTACGGCACGGAGACGAACTACTACACGCAGGGCCTGAAGACCACGGAGAACGGCAAGGCCTACGTCCGCGGCGGCTACCTCAAGCGCGTCGACTACGGCCAGCGCGACGGCAAGGTGTACTCCACCAAGCCGGCCGCCCAGGTCGTCTTCACCACCGCGGAGCGGTGCGTGGGCTCCCTGACGGACTGTTCCGCGGGCGCGCTCACGGACTCCACCGCCGCCGACTGGCCGGACGTGCCGTGGGACCAGAACTGCAAGGCGGACAGCAAGTGCCCGGGCCAGAACTCGCCCACGTTCTGGACCCGCAAGAAGCTCACGAAGATCACCACGCAGATTCGCACCGGTGACACGGCCTACACCCCGGTCGACGTGTGGAGCCTCACCCACGTCTTCACCGACAACGGCGACGGCTCCAAGTCGCTGTGGCTGAGCAAGATCGACCACACGGGCAAGGTCGGCACCGACGCCTCGGTCCCGTCCGTCGAGCTGTACGGCAAGCAACTGCCCAACCGCGTCGACCAGACCGGCGACAACCTTCAGCCCTTCTACCGCTTCCGGCTGTCCGGGGTGAAGAACGAGTCCGGCGGCGCGCTGAGCGTCAACTACGCCGACAACCAGTGCACGACGAGCAACGTCCCGGCGGAGGACTCGTCCAAGGTGCGCTGCTTCCCGGTGAAGTGGAACCCGCCGGGTGCCGCGAACCCGATCGTCGACTGGTTCCACAAGTACGTCGTCGACTCCGTCGTCCAGACCGACCTCACCGGCGACAGCGCCGACCAGGTCACCTCGTACACCTACCTCGGTGACGCCGGCTGGCGGAAGACACCGGCCGACGGCATCACCAAGTCCGAGTACCGCACGTGGGGCGACTGGCGCGGCTACGGCAAGGTGCGGGTCGTCACCTCCGACGGCACCAACTCCGCGTCCAACACCAAGAGCGAGCACACCTTCTTCCGCGGACTCGACGGCGATGTGGACAAGAACGGCACCACCCGCTCGGCGACGGTGACGGACTCCAACGGCGTCTCCTATGACGACTCCGACTGGAAGGCCGGCCAGGAGCTGGAGACGATCACCTACAACGGTGACGCGATCACCGAGAAGTCGGTGACCGTGCCGTGGACGAAGGTGACAGCGACCCAGACGCAGGACTGGGGCACCCGCAGGGCCCGCTATGTGTCGACGGGTTCGACGGACACCTACACGGCCCTCGCGGTCGGCGGCTGGCGCCACACCAAGTCGACGACCACCTACGACGACTCGACCGGCCGCGCGACGACGGTCGACGACGACGGCGAGGTCGGCGTCGCCGACAACCAGTGCACCCGCACCGAGTACGCGGACAGCGCGAGCGCGCACATCTACTCGCTGGTCTCACGGGTGGAGAAGGTGGCCGTCGACTGCGCCTCGACCCCTGACCGTACGAAGGACGTCATCTCCGACGAGCTGACTTACTACGACGGTTCGACCACGCTGGGCGCCGCCCCTACCAAGGGCGACGTCACCATGACCAAGCGGCTGTCCTCGCACAACGGCACGACGGCGACGTACCGGACGACCGCCGTGACCACGTACGACGACTACGGCCGTCCGCTGGTGGCGAAGGACGCGCAGACCGCCTCGTCATCGACGACGTACACGTCCTCCACCACCTATACCGACACCTACGGCCTGGGGACGAAGTCGACCGTCACCAACCGGCTCGGCTGGACGACCTCCACCGAGTACGCGCCCGCCTGGGGTGTGCCGACCGCCAAGGTCGACATGAACGGCAAGCGCACCGACCTCGCCTACGACGGCCTCGGCCGCCTGGTGTCGGTCTGGCTGCCCGACCGCCCCAAGGCGTCGAACTTCACCCCGTCGCTCAAGTACGAGTACCTGATCCGCGCCGACGCCGGCCCGACCGCCGTGCACACGCAGAAGATCCAGGCCGACGGGACGACGTACGGCAGCGAATGGTCGCTCTACGACGGTTGGCTGAGGCCCCGTCAGGAGCAGACGCAGGGCGCCGACGGCGGACGTATGGTCGCCGACACGCTGTACGACGGCTCCGGGCGGGTACGGCAGGTCAACGACACCTACTACGCCAAGAGCGCCCCGTCCTCGACCCTCTTCGAGCCGGTGAACGCCGACCTCGACGCGCAGACGGTCACCGAGTACGACGGCGCGGGCCGCACCACGGCCTCGGTCCTCAAGGTCCAGGGCACCGAGAAGTACCGCACGAGCTACGCCTATGGCGGCGACCGCGTCACGACCACCCCGCCCCAGGGCGGCACGAGGACGACGACCGTGTCGGACGCCCGGGACCGTACGACCACCCAGATCGAGTACCCGAGCGACGGTGCCGCCGTCACCACGTCCTACGGCTACAACCCGGCCGGTCAGCTGACACGCGTGACGGACGACAAGGGCAACAAGTGGTCCTACACGTATGACCAGTTGGGCAACAAGAAGACGGCTGTCGACCCCGACACCGGGTCGTCGTCGTACACGTACGACGAACTGGACCGCCAGACGTCGGTCACCGTGAACGGCGACAAGACGTCCACCGTCTATGACGAGCTGGGCCGCGCGGTCTCGACCTGGCAGGGCGAGGCCACCACCGGCACCAAGCTCTCCGTCACCAAGTACGACACCGTCGCCAAGGGCGAGTTGTACGGCGTCTACACCTACAAGGACGGCGCGGTCTACTCGTCGGTGACCTACCCGGTGCTCGACGAGACCAACGACTTCAAGCCGACCTCGACGAAGTACTACCTGTCCAAGACGGCCGAGCCGCAGCTGGGCGGCACGTACGAGTACACGACCCAGTACAACCGGGACGGCTCGGTCCAGGGTGAGGGTCTGCCGGCGGCCGGCGACCTGTCCGCCGAGGCGCTGACGTACTCCTACGACGCCCTGCAGCGCCCGGACGGTCTGAACACCTCCCTCGGCGGCCTGAGTTACGTCACGGACGCGTCGTACTCACCGACGTCGAACCTGGAACAGCTGGAGCTGTACACGGGTGAGTCGTCGGCGAAGAAGACGTGGCTCACCAACTCCTACGAGGCGGGCACCGACCGGCTGATCAACTCCCGGGTGGACGTGGAGGGCGCGTCCAGCGTCGCCTACGACGCCGACTACACCTACGACGCCAACGGCAACGTCCTCTCCATCGCGGACACGCCGACGGGCGGGACCTCGGACGTCCAGTGCTTCTCGTACGACGGTCTGCAGCGGCTGAAGCAGACGTGGACGTCGTCGGTGACACCGAACGGCGCCAAGGGCACGGGCGGCACGGACGCGGCCTGCGCCACGGGCGCGTCGTCCTCGACCGTCGGGGGCGTCTCGCCGTTCTGGACGGAGTACGGCTACGACTCGATCGGCAACCGCACGAACGAGGTACGGCACGGGCTGAACGGGGCGGGGACCTCCTCGCGCTCCTACAAGTACGGCGAGACGGGCTCCGGCCCGGGGGGCGCGGTGTCCGGCGCCCACACGGTGTCGTCGGTGACGCAGACGACCGCGGCGACGAGCACCACACCGCAGGTCACCTCCCGGGACACGTACACCTACGACGCGTCCGGCAACACCAAGACCCGTGTCCTGGACGGCGACACCCAGTCGCTGGACTGGGACAAGCAGGGCGAGTTGACGACGGTCACGAACGCCGACGGGACGGTGACGTCGTACAAGTACGACGCGAACGGTGAACGGCTCATCCAGGACACCCCGTCCGAGAAGACGTTCTACCTGCCGGGCATGGAAATGCACCTGGACAAGTCCTCGTCGAAGGTGACGGCGACCCGCTACTACTCCTTCGCCGGGATGACGGTGGCGATGCGGGAGGCGGACGGCGTCCACTTCCTCGCCACCGACCACCAGGGAACGGCGGAGCTGGCGGTCGACGCGAAGACGGGTTCGACGACCCGCCGGCGCACGGACCCGTTCGGCAACTCGCGGGACTCGTCCTCGTCCTCCGCCACGGGCTGGGTCAACGACAAGGGCTTCGTGGGCGGCACCATCCAGAAGACCACGGGCCTGACGACACTCGGCGCCCGTGAGTACGACGCGGACACGGGCCGCTTCATCTCGGCGGACCCGATCGTCGACTACACCGACCCGCAGCAGATCAACGGCTACGCGTACGCCAACAACAGCCCGGTGTCGCTGAGCGACCCTTCCGGCACGGAGAGCTGCTACCCGAACTACAGCTGCACCCGGGACACCATCAAGACGATCAACGAGGGCGGCACCGGCCACGACGGCAAGTCCGGCTCCGGCAACGGCGGCGGAGGCGACTCACAGGGCAACAGCGGCTACTCCCCGGCCAAGGCCAAGGCGGACGAGGCCCGCGCGAAGGAGGACGCCGCCAAGAAGCGCGCGATCGCCATCGCCAAGGAGCTCGGCAAGATCATCGCCGACGAGCTGGGCATCACGGACGCGCTCGACTGCTTCACCACGGGCAGCCTGGGCTCCTGCGGGGCGACGGCCGCGAACATCGTCACGTCCCTCATCGGCGGCGGCCCGGTCGGCAAGCTGGTCTCCAAGTACTGGTACCGCGTCGACAAGGCCTACGCCCTCGGCAAACGCATCGTCGGCCTCGGCCGCAAGCTCTGGGACACCTTCAAGGACTGGCGCAAGACAGAAAAGGCGGCGAAGGAAGCCGAGGAGGCGGCCGAGACCGCAGGGAAGGTCTGCAACAGCTTCACGCCAGCCACACGGGTGCTGATGGCCGACGGCACCACCAAGAAGATCAAGGACGTCAAGATCGGCGACAAGGTCCTGGCCACCGACCCGGAAACGGGGAGGACCAAAGCCGAGACGGTCACCGCCGAGATCAAGGGCACAGGGCTCAAGCATCTCGTGAAGGTCACCGTTGACGTCGACGGTGACAGGGGGACTCGGACAGCATCGGTCACGGCTACCGACGGACACCCGTTCTGGGTGGCGGAACTCGACGCCTGGCTTCGCGCGACCGACCTGGAGCCCGGTGAGTGGCTGCGCACCAGCTCCGGGCAGCGCGTGCAGATCACGGCGGTGAAGCGCTGGACGCTTTTGACCGCGACCGTGCACAACCTCACGGTCAGTGAACTGCACACGTACTATGTGCTCGCCGGCGACGACCCGGTCCTCGTCCACAATGCCGGCAAGCGCAGTGACCCCGAGCAGGTCTGTCCCATCGGGAACTACGCTGTCGATTCCATTCCGGCCCGCAGTAAGTCGCAGAGGTTCACCGACGAGGAACACGACCAGATCGACGAACTGGGCTTCAAGTACGGATGCCACACTTGTGGAAGTCTTGATCCCGGCGGCAACGGCAGGTACGTGCCCGACCACCAACCGATCAGCTCGTGGGTTCCGGACGGCACGCCCCAGCGGCTGTATCCGCAGTGCCGCCCGTGCAGCAGCCGACAGGGCGGTTGGGCCGGCCGGTTGAAAGGCGTGATGAGAGGGCTCTATGGCGCAGCAGCCAAGTATTGACGGACAGCGGTGGCTTGAGACGGACGGCAGTCCGTTTCTCCTGAGTCCGGTTTCACTCCTGCCCTCATGGACGGGGTACAACGGTGACTACGATCTCGTCATCGAAATGACGGATTCGGGTCACTCCGAGCCCTACGCCGTACCAGAGAGAAACGTGGTGATTCTCGGGGACGAGCCCCTGCCCGTCACGATCATCGAATCCCGGTCCCTGATCGTCCAATGGGTCCATGCGAACTCGGAGGAGGAGATGCGCAAGCACGCCTCCGAAGTCGATCTCGACGCCATCGCATGGCGTGAGGGCCCCGTACTGGAATCCGACGGGGATCTGGCGCTCATGGACGCGGCGACACCCGGTGACGAAGTGGCCCGAGAGGACCTGTTCGTGTTCGCCCCCGGGAGCGGCAGGTTCCGACTGGACAGCGCGGAGGTACCGCTCGCTCCGCACTGCGCGGCGAAGCTGCACCGACTGGTCGCGCTGACGGACTGACCTGCCTCGCCTCCATGGAAAATGGGGTCCACCTTGAGGTGGACCCCATTTTCCATGGGGAAATCCCCCTGACCCCCCGTCTAGAACACCGGCGTCCCGTCCTGCACCAGCCGCCAGTTCGTCACCGCGAAGTCCGCCGGGTTCAGCGTGCCCTTGGACGTCACGTAGTCGATCATCAGCTGGCGGATCTCGTTCGTGGAGCTGTACGCGATGTCCGCCGAGGCGATGTGTGGGTAGCCCGAGCCGCCGTTGGCCCGGTAGTTGTTGACCGCGACCACGAAGACCTGGTCGTCCGCCACCGCCGTGCCGTTGTAGGTGAGGTTCTTGATGCGGGAGCCCTCGGGCTGGGCGATGTCGATGTCGTACGAGACGCCCGCCGCCGTGTCGTACATGTAGTCCCAGAAGTTGTTGGCGTTGGTGAGGGTCGCGGTGTCGACCTTCGTGCCGGACGGGACCTGGTAGTAGTACTTCGCCGCGTACTCCAGGTAGTCCTTCAGCTGGGCGCCGGTGAGCTTCTTGCCGTACAGCGTGTTGTCGTAGATGTAGAGCCCGGCGATGTCCTTGATCGTGACGCTGCCCGCGGGGATGTCGGCCGTGCGGGAGAAGGGCGCGGCGACCGAGATCAGCGGCAGCGCGGCATCGCTCGCCGACAGGCCCGCCTTCACCGACTGCATCTGGACCTGGTGGATGAAGTCCATGATGGGGACGTCCTTCCAGCAGGACTCCGCCGCCGGGAGGTCCTGGGTGCAGGTGCCCACGGCCGTGTTGACGTACTTGACGACGAGGTCGTGGTCGGCCTTGAGGAGCTTGGTGATCTCCGGGTCCTCCTCGACGCCCTTCGGGTCGAGGGTCTGGGCCACCTTCTTCGTCACCTTCCACCGACCGTGGTGCAGTTCGAGCTCGAAGTCGAAGACGGTGAGGCGGTAGCCCCAGCAGTACGGCTCGGAGAGCAGGACGTCCTCGCCGGTCTCCGCGTTCTTGACGGTGTACGAGGAGACCTCTTTGTGCGTGTGGCCGACCAGGATCGCGTCGATGCCGGGGACCTGCTCGGCGACGAGGTTGGAGGCGTTCTCGACGTACGGGAGCGCGTCGCCCCAGGAGGTCGATCCGTCGAGCCCGGAGTGGTCGGTCAGGAAGACGACGTCGCACCCCAGCGCGCGCAGCCGCGGCACGTACTTCTTCGCCTGCTCGACGAGCCCCGGGAAGACCATCTTCCCGCTGACGTTGTCCTTGTCCCACAGCGCGATGCCGGGGTTGGTCAGGCCGAGGATGCCGACCTTGATGTCGGGCGCGCCGGGGACGCAGATGCGCTTGACGGCGTACGGGTGGAAGGCGGGCCGCAGGGTCTTCGCGTCGAGGGCGTTCGCGCCGAGCAGCGGGAAGTGACACTGCTTCTCGAACTTGCGGAGCGTCTCGATGCCGTAGTTGAACTCGTGGTTGCCGAGGGCGGCGGCGTCGTAGCGCATGTGGTTCATGGCGACGGCCATGGGGTGCTTGGGCCCCTTCTTGCCGTCCTTGCCGGTGATCGGGTCGACCCGCGCGAAGTAGTACGCGAGCGAGGTCCCCTGGATGATGTCGCCGGCGTCGACGAGCAGGACGTGCTCCTCGCCCTTGGCCTCACGCTGCTGCTTGATGAGCGTGGCGACGCGCGCGACACCGACGGAGTTGCCGGCCTTGTCGCTGTAGGCGGCGTCCTTGTAGTAGTCCCAGTCGAAGACGTGGCTGTGCAGGTCGGTGGTGCCCAGGATGGAGAACGACCAGGTCTTCCGGTGCTGCTCGGGCGCGCGCTCGGCGGCCTGCGCGGTACCGCTGCCGACCGCTCCCGCGGCGGCGACGGCGGCCCCGGTGACGGCCGACTTCTTCACGAACTCCCGGCGGTTGAGCGGACTTGCGGGCATACGGGCTCCTGGGAACGGAGGGACTGGAGAGGGCGCGGCGACGGAACTACCCGCGTAGATGGTTGCGCCCCGTCACTTCCGTACGGAACCAGGAGCAAGCCATGGGCCGGTCAAGGAAGTCCATGACCGGCCCAACTACCCAGACACAAAAGGGGTCTAAAGGAACGAGTTGATCTCGATCGTCTCGTCCCGGCCCGGGCCCACCCCGATCGCGGAGATCGGCGCGCCCGACATCTCCTCCAGCGCCTTCACGTAGTTCTGTGCGTTCTTCGGCAGGTCGGAGAAGGACTTGGCCTGGGTGATGTCCTCGTTCCAGCCCGGAAGGTACTCGTAGACCGGCTTGGCGTGGTGGAAGTCGGTCTGGGAGTACGGGAGTTCCTCGACGCGCTGGCCGTCGATCTCGTAGGCGACACAGACCGGGATCTCGTCCCAGCCGGTGAGGACGTCGAGCTTGGTGAGGAAGAAGTCGGTCAGGCCGTTGACGCGGGTGGCGTAGCGGGCGATGACCGCGTCGAACCAGCCGCAGCGCCGGTCACGGCCGGTCGTCACGCCCCGCTCGCCGCCGATGCGGCGCAATGCCTCGCCGTCCTTGTCGAACAGCTCCGTCGGGAAGGGACCCGAGCCGACACGGGTCGTGTACGCCTTGAGGATGCCGATGACCCGGCTGATCTTCGTCGGCCCGACGCCGGCGCCGGTGCAGGCACCGCCCGCGGTCGGGTTCGAGGACGTCACGAACGGATACGTGCCGTGGTCGATGTCCAAAAGCGTGCCCTGGCCGCCCTCGAAGAGCACGACCTTGTTCTCCTCCAGCGCCTGGTTGAGCACCAGCACGGTGTCGGCGACGTACGGCCTGAGCTTGTCGGCGTACTCCAGCAGCTCCTCGACCACCTGGTCGACGGCGATCGCGCGCCGGTTGTACAGCTTGGTGAGCATCTGGTTCTTGACGTCGAGCGCCGCCTCGACCTTCTGGGTGAGGATCGACTCGTCGTAGAGGTCCTGGACCCGGATGCCGACGCGGTTGATCTTGTCCGCGTAGGTCGGGCCGATGCCGCGTCCGGTGGTGCCGATCTTCCGCTTTCCGAGGAAGCGTTCCGTCACCTTGTCCACCGTCACGTTGTACGGCGTGATGATGTGGGCGTTGCCACTGATCAGGAGCTTGGACGTGTCGACGCCGCGGGCGTTCAGTCCGCTCAGCTCGGAGAGCAGGACCGACGGGTCGACGACGACACCGTTGCCGATGACCGGGGTGCACCCCGGCGAGAGGATCCCGGAAGGGAGCAGGTGAAGGGCGTACTTCTGATCGCCCACGACCACCGTGTGGCCGGCGTTGTTGCCGCCCTGGTAGCGCACCACATAGTCGACGGAGCCGCCTAGCAGGTCCGTCGCCTTTCCCTTGCCTTCGTCACCCCACTGAGCACCGAGCAGCACAAGTGCGGGCACGCGCGTACACCCCTTCCGGGCGGGGCATGTCCAAGGTCAGGGGCGTACGCGTAGGGTTCCCGCCGCGTGCACCACGACCGGCCGCGAGCATCGTTGGCCGCGAACCGTCGGACCGGATGGCCCCGGAATAGACGAAGCCCCTGGCGCAATAGCGCAAGGGGCTCTTGCACAAAGATGCTACCCGAGGAAGCGAGGCAGGACCGAGGTGGCGACTTCCGCGACTTCCGAGGCGAGTTCCGATCAGCTGCTGGTGGTGATCGATCCGGTGGCCCGCCGGACGGACGGGGAGTCGGTACGCATCGCGAAAGACGTGCTCAGCGCGGGTGCGCAGACAAAGCTCTGTCTGCCGGAGGGACCGGAGGAGTTCGCCCGGGCGCTGATCAGGCGGGGGTCGCGACGGCCGGTGGTGGTGGGTGACGACCGGGCTCTGGTGCGTGCGGTGTCCGTGCTGCACCGGCGGCGGGAACTGGCCGGATGTGCGCTGTCGATGGTGCCGGTGGGGACCGCGCTGACCGTGGCCGGGGCGCTGGGGGTGCCCATGGGGACGGTGGCGGCGGCGCGGGCGGTCCTGGACGGGGCCGAACGCCGCCTGGACCTCCTGGTGGACGACAGCGACGGTGTGGTCCTGGGCGCGCTGCGCATCCCTTCGGTGGTCCAGCGGGAGCCGGTCGTCGAGGAGGGGCGCCCCTGGCTGCGTACGGCCCAGTCGCTGGTACGGACCCTGGTACCGGCCCGGGAGACCACGCTCCCGGCACCCCGGCCGGCCCGTCTGCGCGTCGAGGTCGACGGCGTCACGCTGGTGGACCTCGACCAGCCGGTGGAGACGGTGTCGGTGACCCCGGCTGCCTGCGGGGTGGCCCAGGTGGAGGTCCGCCCCGTGTCGGTCGGCGCGGAGGCGTCACCGCTCCTGGCCCGGGGCCGCACGGTGAGCGTCTCCGGGGCGGACTTCCGCTACCGGGCGGACGCGGGTGTGTGGGGGCCGGTGCGCAGGCGGACGTGGACGGTGTGGGAGGGGGCCTGGGGGCTCACGGTGCCGGCGTCCCGGTAGGAGGAGCCTGAAGGCCGGAGTCCACGGGCGGCCACTCACCACTCAGTGCGGCCGGTCGACTGCGCCGCCCTGATCGGTTTCGTCCTTGAGGCCCACCCCCGTCAGCCCCAGGGCCCGCCCCCGCTCCATGAGCCCCGCCAGCTTCCCCGCCGCCGTCTCGTAGGCGAGCCCTGAGGGCGGCCGGATGTTGCTCAGACAGTTCCGGTCGGCGTCCGTCGTGACGCCCGGGACCGGCCGGTGGGTCAGATAGGCGCCCAGGGAGTCCGCCGCCGACATGCCGGGCCGTTCGCCGACGAGGACCACGACCATCGTCGCGCCCATCGCGGACGCGACGTCGTCGCCGAGGGCCACCCGGGCCTGTTCGGCCAGGACCACCGGCGCGATGCTCCACCCGGTCAGCCGCGCCGACGTCTCCCGCACCATCGCGGCCGCGTGCTCGTGCACCGCCCTGCTGGACAGCCCGTCCGCCACCACGAACACCACGTCCCAGTCGCCGGTCGGCAGATGGGCGCGGTCCACGGCCTGCAGCCGGCGGCCCAGGTCGGGGCGCTGCAGATAGGTCAGCCGGTCACGCGCCGCGCTGCGCACCCGTACCGTCGGCGTCCCGCTCAGCCCGGCCGCGACCACCTCCGGCTCGAAGGGCGAGTGCACCGCGTCCCGGGCCGCCGCGTGCGCGGTCTGGAGTTCCAGGCGATGCACGGTGGGCAACCCGGAACCCGCCCGGCCCAGTCCGATGCGTGCCTGGGTGTGCCGCCGCATCGCGGCCCACAGGGGCGGATCGTCGGCGGACACCGCCGCCTGGGTGTCCGTCATGCCGCCAGTTCCCTTCCGATCGCCGTCAGCGGATGCGAGGTCACCTCACGGATCCGGCCCCGCTCGTCCAGCAGCCCGGTCGACTCCAGCCAGGTCTCGAATTCCGGCGCCGGGCGCAGGCCGAGCACCTCCCGGAGGTACAACGCGTCGTGGTAGGAGGCCGACTGGTAGTTGAGCATGATGTCGTCGCCGCCCGGTGTGCAGATCACGAAGGACGCGCCCGCGACGCCGAGCATGGTGAGCATGGTGGCGACGTCGTCGTCATCGGCGTCCGCGTGATTGGTGTAGCAGATGTCCAGGCCCATCGGCAGGCCGAGGAGCTTGCCGCAGAAGTGGTCCTCCAGAGCGGCCCGGAGGATCTGCCGGCCGTCGTACAGGTACTCCGGGCCGATGAAGCCGACCACCGTGTTCACCAGCAGCGGCCGATACCGGCGCGCGACTGCGTACGCCCTGGCCTCCACCGTCTGCTGGTCCACCCCGTGGTGCGCGTCCGCCGACAGGGCGCTGCCCTGCCCCGTCTCGAAGTACATGACGTTGTCGCCGACCGTTCCCCGGCCGAGCGCCCGGGCCGCCTCGTACGCCTCGTCCAGCAGGTCGAGCGTCACACCGAACGCCGCGTTCGCCTTCTGCGTGCCGGCGACGGACTGGAAGACGAGGTCCACCGGGGCGCCGCGCTCCATCAGGTCCACGCTCGTCGTGACGTGGCACAGCACGCAGGACTGGGTGGGGATGGCGTAACGGCGGATCACCCCGTCGAGCAGCTCCAGCAGGTCCCGAACGGCCTTCGGGCTGTCCGTCGCCGGGTTGATGCCGAGCACCGCGTCACCGGAGCCCAGCAGCAGACCGTCGAGGAGAGCCGCGGCCACGCCCGCCGGGTCGTCGGTGGGGTGGTTCGGCTGCAGCCGTGTCGCCAGCCGCCCCGGCAGCCCGATCGTCGACCGGAACGCCGTCACCACCCGTGTCCTGCGGGCGACGGACACCAGGTCCGCGTTCCCCATCAGTTTGGACACCGCCGCGACCATCTCCGGTGTGAGCCCCGGCGCCAGCGCCGTGAGCGCCGGGCCGTCGGCCGCCAGCAGCCAGTCGCGGAACTCGCCGACCGTCAGGCCGGCCACGGGTGCGAAGGCGGCCGCGTCGTGCGTGTCGAGGATCAGCCGGGTCACATCGTCGGTCTCGTACGGGATCACCGGCCGGGTCAGGAAGGTCGCCAGCGGCACCTCCGCCAGGGCCCAGCGCGCCGCGACCCGCTCCTGGGCGCTCGCGGCGGCGATTCCTGCGAGGCGGTCGCCGGAGCGTTCGGGGCTCGCGGCGGCCAGCAGCCGGGCGAGCGAGTCGAAACGGAAGCGGTGACCGCCGAGGGTGGACGTGTAGCTCATGGCGGCGACCGTACGGGCCGTGTGTTGCGGCCGGATTTCTAAAGGTCTGATTGACAAACATTTAATGCTGCGACGCCCCTGCGCGACTCATTCGGGCTGCAGAGTTCCGGTCCAGCACAGCTATGGACCACCAGGAGAGAGGCCACCCGATGGCAGTGGACGAAGGACTCGCCCCGACGGCGAAGACGGCCGGCACGGAGACGGTTCACCGACTGAAACCCAATGCCGTTGGCCTTCTGGGCGTGGTCTTCATGGCCGTCGCGACCGCCGCGCCGATCACCGCGATGACCGGCAACGTGCCCTTCATGGTGTCGTCCGGCAACGGCATCGGCGCACCGGCCAGTTACGTGGTCGCAATGGTCGTCCTGGCAATCTTTTCCGTCGGCTTCACCTCGATGGCCCAGCACATCACCTCCACCGGCGCCTTCTACGGCTTCATCTCCTACGGCCTCGGCCGCACCGCGGGGCTGGCGTCGGGGCTGCTCGCGACCTTCGCCTACGCCGTGTTCGAGCCGGCGCTGATCGGCATCTTCTCGACCTTCGCCACCGGAACCCTCAAGGATCAGACGGGCCTTGACATCCCGTGGTGGGCCTTCGCGCTGGTGATGCTCGCCGTCAACGCCACGGGCACCTGGTTCGGCGTCTCGGTCGCCGAGAAGCTTCTCGTGGTCCTGCTCGGCACCGAGGTGACCGTGCTCGCGGCGATGGCGATCTCGGTCGCGCTGCACGGCGGCGGCCCGCACGGCTTCACCTTCGGCCCGGTCAACCCGGTCAACGCGTTCAAGGGCACGTCCGCGGGACTCGGTCTGTTCTTCGCCTTCTGGTCGTGGGTCGGCTTCGAATCGACGGCGATGTACGGCGAGGAGTCCCGTGACCCGAAGAAGATCATCCCCAAGGCGACGATGATCAGTGTGCTGGGCGTCGGTGTCTTCTACGTCTTCGTCTCCTGGATGGCCATCATCGGCAACGGAGAGACCCAAGCGGTCAAGGTCGCCTCGTCGGCGAACCCCCTCGCGCTGTTCTTCAACCCCACCGAGCGCTACGTCGGCCACTGGGCGGTCGACCTCATGCAGTGGCTGATGATCACGGGCTCGCTCGCCTGCGGCATGGCCTTCCACAACTGCGCCTCCCGCTACATGTACGCCCTGGGCCGCGAAGGCGTGCTCCCCGCACTGCGGAACACCGTCGGCCGCACCCACGCCCGGCACGGCTCCCCGCACATCGCGGGCCTGGTGCAGACCGGGGTGAGCGCGGTGCTGATCGTCGGGTTCTGGCTCACGAGCGAGGACCCCGCCAACGCCCTCTACGTCCTGCTCGCCATCCTCGGCACCATGGCGATCCTGATCGTGCAGGCGGTGTGCTCGTTCGCGGTGCTGGTCTACTTCCGCGGCCACCACCCCGAGAGCCGGCACTGGTTCAGGACCTTCACCGCACCACTCGTCGGCGGCGTCGCGATGCTCGCGGTGGTACTGCTCCTGGTCTCCAACATGGGCGTCGCGGCCGGCTCGGAGTCCGGCTCGCCGCTGCTGAAGGCGACACCGTGGCTGGTCGCCCTGGTCGCGGCGACCGGTGTCGGCTACGCCCAGTACCTCAAACGACGGTCCCCCGAGCGGTACGCCCTGCTCGGGCGGACGGTGCTGGAGGAGACCAAGGAGCGGTAGCCGGCCACACCCGCGCCCGTCACCCTCCACAACAGGTGACGGGCGCGGGCTTCCGCCTTCAGCCCGACCCGAACCGCTCCTCCCGGTGCGTCCGCCACCGCTCCATCATCTCCGCGATCTCGCTCTCGACGAACTCGAAGAACGCGAGGGTCTCGGCCATGCGGCGGCCGGCCGGGGTCTCGGGGCCGAGGCTGTTCACGCCCTCGCGCAGGGCGCCCTCCCAGCGCTTGATGATGGCCTCGCGGTTGGTGAGGGCCTCGTACCACTGGTCGCCGTGCACCCGGTACCGCTCCCGCCGCGACCCCGGCTCCCGCTCCCGCGAGACCATGTGGGTCATGGTCAGGTAACGCACCGCCCCCGACACCGCCGCCGGGCTGATCCGCAGCTGTTCACCCAGTTCGGACGAGGTCATCACCCCCGCGTCGGAGGAGAGCAGCGCCGCGAAGACCCGGGCCGGCATGCGCTGCATCCCCGCCTCGACGAGCTGCGCGGCGAAGCTCTCCACGAACTTCGAGACCGCCTCCGCGTCCCGCCCCACCCCGTCCGTCATGGTCACCACCCTAACCGGGCTTCGAGGACTTCCGTATCTTCACAAACTTCTGAAAGAAGCGTACGTTCTGAACCATGACGAAGGCAATCACGGTCGCCGGGCTGCACAAGTCCTTCGGCCGTACCCGCGCCCTCACCGGCCTGGACCTGGCGGTCGAGGCCGGTGAGGTGCACGGCTTCCTCGGCCCGAACGGCGCCGGGAAGTCCACCACCATCCGCGTCCTGCTCGGCCTGCTGCGCGCCGACTCCGGCGCCGCGCAGGTCCTGGGCCGCGACCCATGGCAGGACGCGGTGGAGGTGCACCGCCGGATCGCGTACGTCCCCGGGGACGTGACCCTGTGGCGCAATCTCTCCGGCGGCGAGGTCATCGACCTCTACGGCCGCTTGCGCGGCGGCCTCGACCCCGCCCGCCGCGCCGATCTGATCGAGCGCTTCGAGCTGGACCCGACCAAGAAGGGCCGCGCCTACTCCAAGGGCAACCGGCAGAAGGTCGCCCTGGTCGCCGCGTTCGCCTCGGACGTCGACCTGCTGATCCTGGACGAGCCGACCTCGGGCCTGGACCCGCTGATGGAGGAGGTCTTCCAGCGCTGCGTGGAGCAGGAGCGGGAGCGCGGCCGGACGATCCTGCTCTCCTCCCACATCCTCAGCGAGGTCGAGGAGTTGTGCGACCGGGTCAGCATCATCCGCAAGGGCCGTACCGTCGAGACGGGCTCCCTCGCCGACCTGCGCCATCTGACCCGGACCAGCGTCACGGCCGAACTCGCGGGCGCCCCCAACGGGTTGGCGCGGCTGCCCGGCGTGCACGACCTCGACGTCCAGGGCCGCCGGGTCCGGCTCCAGGTCGACACGGACAAACTCGACGCCGTCCTCAGGTCGTTGACGGAATCCGGCGTACGGTCGCTGACCTCCACTCCCCCCACGCTGGAGGAGCTGTTCCTGCGCCACTACCAGGAGGCGTGATGACCTCCCTCACCGGTACGGGCACGCTGCTGCGGTTCTCGCTCCGCCGCGACCGGGTGCTGATCCCGGTGTGGGTGGCGGTGAACGCCCTGATGGTCCTGTCCATGCCGAACACGCTCAAGGGGCTGTACGGCACCGAGGCCGAGCGCACCGATCTGCTGCACCAGGTCGCCACCAACTCCTCCTTCCGCGCGCTGATCGGCCCGGCCTTCGGTACGGACCTGGGCGCCCTGACCGCCTGGCGCGTCGGCGTCTACGCGGGCGCGCTCACCGCCGTCACCGCCCTGCTGATCGTCGTACGGCACACCCGGGACGAGGAGGAGAGCGGCCGGCAGGAGCTCATCGCCTCCGGCGCCGTGGGCCGCCGCGCCTCGCTGACGGCGGCGCTGCTCGCGGCGGCTGTCGCGAGTGGCGTCCTGGGTCTGCTGGTGGCGGCGGGGCTGACAGGACAGGGCGCCATGGGGGCGCTCGTCTTCGGCCTGGGGCTGGCGGGCGTGGGGATGGTCTTCGCGACGCTGGCGGCGATCGTCGCGCAGGTGACGGAGAGCGCGCGGCTCGCGCGGGGCCTGACGGCCGGTTTGCTGGGCGCCGCGTTCGTGCTGCGCGCGGCGGGCGACGCGGCGCGGACGGACGGCTCCTCCGTCTGGACCTGGGTGTCGCCCCTGGGCTGGCTGGAGAACCTGCGGGCCTTCGCCGGCGAACGCTGGTGGGTGCTGGGGCTGTTCGCGGCGGCGGTGGCGGGGCAGGGCGCGGTGGCGTACGCGCTGGCGGGCCGTCGTGACGTGGGCATGAGCTTCCTGCCGACGCGGCCGGGACCGGCGACGGGACGGCTCGGAACCGCGGCCGCGCTGGCCTGGCGGCTGCAGCGGGGAAGTGTCCTCGGCTGGTCGACCGGCTTCTTCCTGGCCGGGGTGGTCTACGGCGGCCTCACGGACGGCGTGGCCGACCTGGTCGGCGACAACGAGCAGGCCCGGGAGATCGTCGAGCGGATGGGCGGGCAGAGCGGCATCACGGACGCGTTCCTCGCCTCGATGACCGGGATGCTGGGGCTGGTGGCCGCGCTGTACGTCGTCGCCTCGGTGCTGCGGCTCAGCGGTGAGGAGACCTCGGGGCGCGCGGAACCGGTGCTCGCGAACGCGGTGGGCCGGCTGCGCTGGGCCGCCGGCCACCTGGCGATCGCCTTCGGAGGCGCCGTACTGATCATGCTCCTGGCCGGACTGGGCTTCGCCGTCGGCTACGGCCACCAGGTCGGGCCCGTCCTGGGCGCGTGCCTGGTGCAGGTCGCCGGAGTGTGGGTGATCGGCGGGGTGGCGGTGCTGCTGTTCGGACTCCTGCCCCGGGCGGCCGTGGCGGCGTGGGGGGTCGCGGGGGCGGTCCTGCTGATCGGCTGGGTCGGACCGGCACTGGACGTACCGCAGGCGGTGCTGGACGTGTCACCGTTCGGGCATCTGCCGAAGCTGCCGGGCGGGTCGATGGAGTGGGGTCCGGTGCTGGTGCTGCTCGCGGTGGCCGCCGTGCTGGTGGCTGTCGGGCTGGCGGGGCTGCGCAGGCGGGACCTGACCACCTGACCAGGAACCCGCGGGCGGCCTTCGTACGTCCCTCCCGGACATGGGACAACGTACGGAGGCCGCCGCGGGCTGTCTGACCGCGGCCCTCGGCGCGGGCGCGGGGCTCGCGGTGTGGGCCGTGGACGTCCGGGCCCGGCTCTGGCGGTTCGAACGGGCCCCGGACTGGAAGGTGCTCTACGCCGAGCTGCCGCTGGCGGTCCTGGGCGGGACCGCGGTCGCGCTCGGGCTCTGGGCCCTGGTGCGCCGTATCAGACCGTGACGTCGAGCCCCTGGAGCCCGCGGATCACGAAGTTGGGCTTGCGCACGGGCTCTTGGGCGAGGCTCAGGGTGGGGGCCTTCTCCAGGAGGGCCGTCATCGACGCGGCCAGTTCGATACGGGCGAGCGGCGCGCCGATGCAGTAGTGGATGCCGGCGGAGAAGGAGATGTGCGGGTTCTCCGTGCGGGTGATGTCGAGCCGCTCGGGGTCGCGGAAGACCTCGGGGTCGTGGTTGGCGGATCCGAAGAGCATCGCGATCTCGGCGCCGCGCGGAATGGTCGTCCCGTCGATCTCGATGTCGTCCAGCACCCAGCGTTCGAAGAGCTGGAGCGGGGTGTCGTACCGCATCAACTCCTCGATCGCGGACGGGATCAGGGAGTGGTCGGCGCGCAGGGCCGCCAGCTGGGCGGGGTTGCGGAACAGGGCGTACCAGCCGTTGACCGTGGCGTTGACGGTCGCCTCGTGACCGGCGTTGAGGAGCAGTACGGCGGTGGAGATCATCTCCTGCTCGGTCAGCCGGTCGCCCTCGTCATGGGCGGCGATGAGACCGGAGATGAGATCGTCGCCGGGCTCCTCCCGCCGCTCGGCGATGAGCTCGCGCAGATAGTCCGAGAACTCCACGGAGGCCTGGACGGCCCTGCGTGCCGTCTCCTCGGACGGGTTCAGCTCGTACATCCCGCAGATGTCCGCCGACCAGGGCCGCAGCGGGGCCCGGTCCGCCTCCGGGATGCCCAGCATCTGGGCGATGACGGCGACGGGGAGCGGCTCGGCGACGTCGGCGAGGAGGTCGCCGCCGCCCTTCTCGACGAGCCGGTCCACGAGATCCCCGGCGAGCTCGCTCACGTACGGCTTGAGCTGCTCGACCGTCCTCGGCGTGAACGCCTTGGACACGAGCCGCCGGATCCGGGTGTGGTCCGGCGGTTCGAGGTCGAGCATGCCGTGGTCGTTGAGCGTGTGGAACGGCTCGTGCTCGGGCGCAGGCGGGGTGCGGCCGAAGTCCTCGTGGTCGAACCGGTGCAGATACGTCCGCCCGAGCCGCCGCTCCCGCAGCAGCGCCGAGACGTCCGCGTGGTGCGGGACGAGCCACTGGTTCGTGGGCTCGAAGTACCGCACCCGGCCCTTGGCACGGAGTTCGGCATAGGCGGGGTAGGGGTCGGCGACGAACGCCGGGTCCCAGGGGTCGAAGGCTGCCATGCGGGGACGCTAACCCGGGGCGCCGGGCTCTGACCAGGGGGGTTCCCACAGCGAGCTGAGACCCGTGTCGAGCAGGCGGGCCGCGCGGTGGACGTCGGCCGTCACCTCGTCGTACAGCTGCTCCGGTGTCCCGGTGCGGTTCAGGTGGCGGTGCAGCGACTGGAACTGCAGCGGCCACAGGGCCAGCAGCGCGGCCGCGGCGATCCGGGGTTCGGGAGCGTCCGGGGTCGTGCCGCTCCGGTGGGCCAGGATCTCGGCGGCGGCGGTGACCTGCTGGTCCGTCATGTCGTGGTGGTAGGCGCGCAGCGACGGGGTGGACCTGGTGAGCGCGGCGAAGCGCAGCAGGGCCGCCTTCGCCTCCGCCGGGTCCTCCTGCGCGGCCAGCCAGGCGGTGATGGCGGCCAGTTCGGCGGAGAGGATCTCCAGGACGGCCTCGACCGGTGAGCGGGCCGGGTCGGGCAGAACGGTGCGCAGGGAGTCGAGGGTGCTCGCTCCCAGGTCCAGGACCAGTGACTCCTTCGTCGGGAAGTGGTTGAACACCGTCTTCTCCGACACCCCGCAGGCCTCGGCGATCTCGGCCACCCGCACCGCGTCGAAACCCCGCTCCAGGAACATCTCGGTGGCCGTGTCCGACAGCCGCTGCCGCAGCTGCCGCTTCTTGCGCTCCCGCAGCCCCTCCCCGGCCGGCTCCTCCTCCCGGCGGCGCAACGCCGTCCAGTCCACAGTGCGCGTGCTCATGGCTGGAGCTTAGAGGGCCACACTACGGTCATTGTTTTTACTGCTACAGTAATTTTTCAGTGACTGTAGATATCGTCAGATCGAGTCCGGATCGGCCCGAGGAGCCCCCATGAGCGCCATCCACATCGTGCGCGACTACCCCCACCCGCCCCGCAAGGTCTGGCGGGCGGTCACCGATCCCGAGGTGATCCCGCAGTGGACGGCCACCGGGGCGGGTGCGCGGCCGGAGGGGTTCGCGACCGTGCCGGGCACGGTGTTCCGGTTCGTCGCCAGGCCGAAGCCGGGCTGGAGCGGCGTCGTGGTGTGCGAGGTGCTGGAGGTCCGGGAGCCGTCGCTGCTGCGGTACTCGTGGCAGGACGAGGGCGGCGGTGAGGTGACCGAGGTCGCCTACCGCCTCCAGCCGCACACCGGCGGAACCCGCTTCACCTACGACCACACCGGCTTCACCGGTGCCGGAGGCTTCCTCATGGCGAGGATCCTCGGCAGCGTCCGGAGCAGGATGCTCGACAAGGGCCTGCCCGCCGTCCTCGACCGGCTCGCCTAAGCGCTCCGCTGGAAGTGCCGCGCTGCACCGTCGGTCGTCCGCGGCGCCGTCGTGGCCGGTCGCGCCCGCGCGGCGGAGCCGCACATCGACCGCAGCCCCGCGCCCCTTCGGGGGCGCTACCGAACCACTGCGGACTTCACCATGTCCGCCTAGCCCGGCGTCACCAGCCGTGCCTCGTACGCGAACACCGCCGCCTGGGTGCGGTCCCTCAGGCCCAGCTTCACCAGGACGCGGCTGACGTGGGTCTTGATCGTGGACTCGGCGACCACCAGGCGTTCGGCGATCTCCGCGTTCGACAGACCCTGGGCGATGAGGACCAGGACCTCCGTCTCCCGGTCGGTGAGGTCGCCGTAGGCCGTCATGGCGGACTGCATCGGGCGCGGGGTGCCCGAGAGCTTCGAGAACTCGGTGATCAGTCGCTTCGTCACCGAGGGGGCCAGCAGCGCCTCGCCCGACGCCACCACCCTTACACCGTCGGCGAGTTGGCGGGCCGAGGCGTCCTTGAGGAGGAAGCCGGAGGCACCCGCCCGCAGGGCCTGGTACACGTACTCGTCGAGGTCGAAGGTCGTCAGGACCAGGACCTTCGCCGTGGTGTCGGAGGCCACGATCTCCCGGGTCGCCTCGATCCCGTTCAGTTCGGGCATGCGGATGTCCATCAGGACCACGTCGGGGGAGAGTTCGCGGACGCGGTCCACCGCCTCACGGCCGTTGACCGCCTCCCCCACGACCTCGATGTCCGGCATCGCGTTCAGCAGGACCGAGAAGCCCTCGCGCACCATCATCTGGTCGTCCGCGATCAGCACGCGGATGGTCATGCGTCCCCTTCACTCACGGTGGCGACGGGCAGGAACACCGTCACCTCGTAGCCTCCCTCGTCCGTCCGGCCCGCGGCCATCTCACCGTTCAGCATGGAGACCCGCTCCCGCATACCGGTGATGCCGTGCCCCGCGCCGGGTGAGGGCTTGACCAGCGACGGCTCGGGCGGCGGGGCGTTGACGACACGCAGGCCGAGGCCGCCGAGCACGTACGACACCTCCACCTTCGCCTCCGCGCCGGGCGCGTGCCGCAGGGTGTTGCTCAGTGCCTCCTGGACGATGCGGTACGCCGACAGCTCGACGCCCTGCGGGAGTTCGCGTACCGCTCCGGTCACCGTCTTGTCGACGGTCAGTCCCGCCTCGCGCACGTTGGCGAGCAGACCGTCGAGGTCGGCGAGCGTGGGCTGCGGGGCGTCCGGGGCCTCGTAGTCCTCGGCGCGTACGACGCCCAGCACGCGGCGCAGTTCGGTCAGCGCCGCCACCGCGTTCTCCCGGATGGTCGCGAACGCCTTCTCCAGCTCCGGCGGCGGGTTCTCCACCCGGTAGGGGGCGGCCTCCGCCTGGATGGCGACGACCGACATGTGGTGCGCGACCACGTCGTGCAGCTCGCGGGCGATCGTGGTGCGCTCCTCCAGGAGGGTGCGCCGGGAGCGCTCGTGGGCGGTCACCGTCTGCTGGGCGTCCACCTCCTGCCGGGCCTGGCGGCGGATGTGCCAGACGGTGACGGCGAGAAGGGCCAGGGCGGCGAGGAACAGCATCTCCATGGTGTTCGAGGGCATGTAGCGCCCGCCCTCGAAGAAACTCTCCACCGCGGCGCCGTAGACCGCCGTCAGCAGCCACATCCATGCCGCCGTGCGCGGCCGGGTGCGTATCGCCACGACGGTCAGCACCACCAGGTGGGCGACGAAGTTGCCCGGCAGCCACGGCCAGTCGTCGTCCCAGCCGCCCGTCCACACGGCGGCGAACAGGGACACGGCCATCGACAGCCAGAACGCGGCGACGGGCCGCATCGCCGACAGCAGGACCGGGGCCATGGTGAACAGGCCGAGGACCACGTTGACGCCCGCGCCGCTGTCGTCGCTGTTGGAGGCGATGAGCAGCACGAAGGCCCCGGCCGCGATGATCAGGGCGTGCGGAGTCCAGGTCGCGTACTCCCGCCACCGGCCCGGCAGCGCGCGCACGAGCCGGCTGTCCGCGCCCAGGCGGGGCAGCGGGCGGTAGGCGAAGGCGCCTTTGAACAGGTCCTGCCGCAGCCCGCGCAGGGCGTCCCCGGCCGCCCGCACCTCGGGACTGCGCGGCTTGTAGTGCTCGAACGCGCTGTCCGGCGGGTCCGGCGGCAGCGGCTGCGTGTGGGTCGTCTCGGTCACGCTCAAAAGGTAGGCGCGGGCCGGGGTCGCGGTCGTCACCAGTGAGGAGGGTCCTTCGGCCTCCCTCTCAGGTACTACGGCCGTTTCAGCCCCGAGTCAGTAGCCCGCCGGCCGCACCAGCCCCGACTCGTACGCGAACACCGCCGCCTGCGTACGGTCCCTCAGGCCCAGCTTCACCAGGATGCGGCCCACGTGCGTCTTCGCGGTCTGCTCGGCGACCACCAGCCGCCCGGCGATCGCCGCGTTCGACAACCCCTGCGCGATCAGCGCCGGCACCTCCGTCTCCCGCTCGGTCAGGTCGCCGACCCGGTCCTTGAGCGGGGCGCGCGGCCTGCCGTCCAGCTGGGAGAACTGGGCGGTCAGCCGCCGGGTGACGCCGGGCGCGAGCAGGGCGTCGCCGGCCCCCGGCCACCGCTTCCCGCTCCCCCGTCGCTCGCCCCGTCGTCGTCTCCCCTCCCGGTTCGCCCGGTCATCGGGCTTGGCTGGTGGGGAAGTTATGGACGCGGGGGTGTCGTCGGCGTCCCGCCCGGGAGCTGTCCTGCGGGGTAGCTCTCAGGTACCACGGGTATGTGAGGGTCGGTCTAAAGGCGCGTCGGGCGATCTCCTCCCCTCAGAAGGCGAACCGGGCGACCCCCCTCTCAGAAGGCTAGCCGGGCGATCTCCTCCGCTCAGAAGGCCAGTTGGGCGATCTCCTCCGCCACCACCGCGCAGGCGTCCGCCGCCGGGTCGATGAGGGGGAAGTGGCCGACGTCCTCCAGGAGCGTGAGGCCCACCACCTCGCCGGCCTTCGCCGCCGCGTCCGCGTACGACTCGGCCACCGCCTGCGGTACGACGAGATCGCTCCGCCCCTGCACCAGCGTCGTGGCGATACCGGTGGGCAGCAGCAGCGCCGGGTCGGCGTACGGGCGGCGTTCGGCGAACTTGTCGTCGCCGCCCAGGAGTTGGCGCGCGGCGCCGGAGCAGACATCCAGCTTGTCGGCCACCTCGAAGTCGGCGATGGGCGCCAGGGCCACCACACCGCGGAGCGCGGCGGGAACGGCGGTGCGCCAGGGCGTGTCCGGCGGCAGGACATGGCGGGCCGCCGCCCACAGGGCGAGGTGACCGCCCGCCGAGTGCCCGGTGAGCACCATGCGGCGCGGGTCGGCCTGCGGCAGCGCCTGCCGGGTGAGGGCCGGCAGCGCGTCCAGCGCCGCCGAGACGTCGTCGAAGGTGTCGGGCCAACGCCCAGCCACCGCAGGGGAGTCGGAGCGCCCCGAGGTCCCGGCCCCGTCTCCCCGCCGGTACTCCACGCTCGCCACCGCGAAACCCCGCCGGGCCAGGAAGTCCGCGAACGGCGAGATGTGCCGCCGGTCGTACGGCGCCCGCCACGCGCCCCCGTGCAGGACGACGACCAGCGGTACGGCTGCCCCCGCCCCCGTCCCGCCACGCGGGGCGTAGAAGTCGATCAGCTGGTCGGGGTGGTCCCCGTACCCGGCGGTGGAGTCGGGGTCGACCGCCGGGTGCGAGAACGCCGACTCCTCCTCGGCGGCGGCACGGGCTGCTGCGGCGTCGTCCGGCATGCTCCAACCTCTCAGCGATGTAACGGAGTCAGGGCCTGGTGGGGAACCGGCCGTTGGCCGGGACGGTACCAGGCCGGTGACGTGCGCCGACACGCGGATGTCACGCTGGGTGAGGGGAAAACGGTTCTGTCGGACCATTTCCCCCTCACCCACGCACCCACGCCGGCTAGCTCCCCAGCGTCTGTCCCAGCACCCGGGCCGCCCGCTCCACGTCCGCGAAGGAGACGTACAGCGGTGTGAAGCCGAAGCGCAGGACGTCCGGGTGCCGGAAGTCGCCGACCACACCCCGCTCGATCAGCCGTTTCATGACGTCCCCGGCGTCCGCACAGCGCAGCGCGACCTGGCTGCCGCGCTCCTCGTGCGCGACCGGCGTCAGCGACTCCACGAGCCCCGCCGGCACGTACTCCTCCACGCACTCGAGGAAGAAGTCCGTCAGGCCGAGGGACTTGGCGCGTACCGCCTCGATCGGGACGCCGTCCCAGACGTCCAGCGCCGCCTCCAGGGCCAGCATGGACAGGATGTCCGGGGTGCCGACGCGGCCCCGCAGCGCGCCCGGCGCCGGTTCGTAGTCCGGGCGCATGCCGAAGGGTTCGGCATGCGAGTTCCAGCCCGGCAGCGGGGAGTCGAAGCGGGCCTGGAGGTCACGGCGGACGTAGAGGTACGCCGGTGAACCAGGGCCGCCGTTCAGGTACTTGTAGGTGCAGCCGACCGCCAGGTCCACGCCGTGTCCGTCCAGGCCGACCGGCAGCGCTCCCGCGCTGTGGCACAGGTCCCACACGCTGACCGCGCCCACCGCGTGCACCGCCGCCGTGAGCGAGGGCAGGTCGTGCAGCCGGCCCGTGCGGTAGTCGACGTGGTTGAGCAGCACGGCGGCCGTACGGTCCGAGAGCACGCCCGGCACCTGTCCCGGCGTCACCGGGCGCAGGGTGCAGCCCGTCAGCCGGGCCGCGGACTCGGCTATGTAGCCGTCGGTGGGGAAGGTCGTCGCGTCGACGACGATCTCGTCCCGGCTCTCCCCCGCCGACCGGGCCAGCCGCACCGCGCCCACAAGTGCCTTGAAGACGTTGACACTTGTCGAGTCGCCGACCACGATCTGCCCGGCCGCCGCCCCCACCAGGGGGGCGATCCGGTCGCCGATCCGCTCCGGCGCCGTCCACCAGCCGCTCTCGTCCCAGGACCGGATCCTGAGCGAGCCCCACTGGCGTCGTACGACGTCGTCGACCCGGCCCGGGACGGCCGCGGGCAGCGCGCCGAGCGAGTTGCCGTCCAGGTAGACGACCTCGTCGAGGACGAACTCACCACGCACCGCGGCCAGTTCGTCAGCGGCGTCCAGCTTTTCCGCGCGCACTGTGAGCTCAGACATGTGACCGCGCCGTCCACAGCTCGGGGAACACGTTCTTCTGCGCGCGCTTCTCCAGCCAGGCCACCCCGGCCGAGCCGCCCGTGCCCGCCTTGGAACCCATGGCGCGGCGCGTGGCGACCAGGTGGTCGTTGCGCCATCGCCACACCAGTTCGGCGACGTCGGTCAACGCCTCGCCGAGGCGGGCGAGGTCGGCGCTCTCGTCGCCCGCGTAGAGCGCGGTCCAGACCGCCTCGACCTCCTCCGAGGGCTCGTAGCGCTGCGAGACGTCGCGCCGCAGCACCGCGCCGGGGATCGCGTGCCCGCGCCGGGCGAGCAGCCGCAGCACCTCGTCGTACAGGCTCGGCTCGTGCAGCGCCTTCTCCAGTTCCGCGTGGACGCGGGGCGCGCCGCGGTGCGGGACCAGCATGGACGCGGACTTGTCACCGAGCAGGAACTCCATGCGGCGGTACATCGCCGACTGGAAGCCGGAGCCCTCGCCGAGGGCGGAGCGGTAGGAGTTGAACTGGGCGGGGGTGAGCTGGCCGAGCGGCTTCCAGGAGGCGTTCAGCGCCTCCAGTTCCCGCACGGAACGCTTCAGCGCGGCGATCGCGGTCGGCACGTCGTCCGAGCGCAGGGCGCGCGCCGCCGTCTCCCATTCATGGACGATGACGGTGAACCACAGCTCCATGACCTGGGTCGTGACCAGGAAGACCATCTCTCCGGGGTCGTCGGAGAGGGTGTGCTGGAGGTGGGTGAGCACGTCCGCCTTGACGTAGTCCTCGTACGGCGTGGTGCCGGCGAAGTCGAGATGCGGGGTCTCTGGCTCCTGGGTCTCGTGAGCCTCGTGGGACATCGCTGTCTCCTGTGATGTTCTCCGGGTAGCGGTCCGCCCCTGCCGTTACCGACACGGGGGCCCCGGTCCCCACCCGCATTCTTTTCAATGCCTCCCGGCATCGCAAGGCCCGCCTCGTCACACCGGACGGGCGGGCCTGGGAGGGACGGGTCAGCCGAGGGTCTGGGCCGCCGTCGGGGAGGAGTCCTTCAGGAACTGGGTGCAGCGCTCGTACTCCTCCTGCTCACCGATCGCGCCGGCCGCGCGGGCGAGGGCGTGCAGGGCGCGCAGGAAGCCGCGGTTCGGCTCGTGCTCCCATGGCACCGGGCCGTGCCCCTTCCAGCCGCTGCGCCGCAGGGCGTCCAGGCCGCGGTGGTAGCCGGTACGGGCGTAGGCGTACGACTCCACGACACTGCCCCGCTCGAACGCCTCGTCGGCCAGCTGGGCCCAGGCCAGCGAGGACGTCGGGTACTTCGCCGCCACGTCCGCGGGCGGGGTGCCGTTCGCCAACAGCTCGCGGGGCGCGGGGTCGTCGGGAAGGTGAGTCGGGGGCGGTCCCCCGAAAAGGTTCTCGTGAATGGCCATGACCCCCAGTCTCCTCCATCCCCCACGCCCAGAGCACGGGCCCACCTACGCACCGGCTCGGGAAGGCGCTTGGCGGCGCGGGGTCAGGAGAGCACCGGGCCCGTCCGGCCTCCGGAGAGCACCGGACCCGTCCGGCCTCAGGAGAACACCGGACCCGTCCGACCTCAGGAGAACACCGGACCCGTCCGACCTCAGGAGAACACCGGGCCCGTCCGACCTCAGGAGAACACCGGGCCCGTCCGACCTCAGGAGAACACCGGGCCCGTCCGACCTCAGGAGAACACCGGGCCCGTCCGGGCTCGGGAGAGCTTGGCCACCCCGGCCCCAACGAGACGCGTGCCCCGCCGGGCTCGGGAAAAGCTCTGGCCGCCGCCCGGGCGTAAGCCAGACGCTTGGCCGACCGGGCTCAGGACCACACCCGACCACCCCGGCCCCGACGAGACACCCACCCCCGCCCCACTCTGGAAAAGCGCCCCAGCCACCCGGGCCCAGCAGGCACACCGACCACCCAGGCCGGGGCGCGCCCGGCCACCCCGGCTCAGGAAAGGCGCTTGGCTGCGCGTCCCCCCTCCAGTGGTGGAGCCGCCACGCCCCCGTGGGTGCGGCACTCCGGGCGGCGGCAGCCTGGGGGGAGGGGGCGTACGGTCGTGTAGGCCACTGCCGAGGCCACGACCAGTACCCCGGCACACAGGAGCATCGCGCGGTGGAAGGCGGTGTTGAAGGCGTCCGGGGAGCGGTAGGCCTCCGGGCCCATCCCGGCGAGCAGCGGCAGCGCGGCCACCGCGATCAGACCCGCCGCGCGGGCCGCCGCGTTGTTGATGCCGCTGGCCAGTCCCGCCCGCGCGGTGTCCACCGAGGCCAGGACGGTCGCGGTCAGCGGCGCGACCAGGGCGACCATGCCGGCGCCCTGCACCAGCAGGGCGGGCAGGACGTCGGCCACGTAGGAGGAGCCCGGGCCGACCCGCAGCATCAGCAGCATGCCGGTCGCGCACAGCAGCGGACCGACGGTGAGCGGGATGCGCGGGCCGATCCGGTCGGCCAGGGCGCCGGAGCGGGAGGAGAACAGCAGCATCATGGCCGTCGTCGGCAGCAGGGCCGTACCCGCGGCGAGCGGCGACCAGCCGAGGGCGACCTGGAGCTGGAGGGCGGTGAGGAAGAAGTAGCCGCCGAAGGCCGCGTACACGCACAGCGTGACCAGGTTGACGGCCGTGAACTGGCGGGAGGCGAAGATGTCCAGCGGCATCATCGGGTCCGGGCGCCGCTTCTCGACGTACACGAAGGCGACACCCGCGAGGACACCGGCGACCGCCGTGACGGCGACGATCAGGGAGCCCTGCCGGGCCTCGATCAGGGCGTAGGTGACGAGGGCGAGCGAGAGCGCTCCGAGGAAGGCGCCCAGGATGTCGAATCGGCCGTGCGCCCGGCCGTCCGCGGAGTCGGGCACGTGCCGTACGGCGATGGGGGCGCACAGCAGGGCCAGCGGGACGTTGAGCAGGAAGACCCAGCGCCAGCCGGGCCCGGCCACCAGCCAGCCGCCCAGGAACGGCCCGACGGCCGCGCCGATGCCCCCGAACCCGGACCACAGGCCCACGGCCCGGCCCCGGTCGTCGGGATGGAAGGACGCCTGGATCAGCGCGAGGGAACCGGGCGTGAGCAACGCCCCGCCGACCCCCTGGAGGGCACGGGCGGCGATGAGCACCCCGGCGTTCGGCGCGAGTCCGCACAGCAGGGACGCGGCGGCGAACCAGACGACACCGAGCACGAAGATCTTGCGGCGGCCGTACCGGTCGCCGAGGCTGCCGCCGAGCAGGATCAGCCCGGCCAGCGTGAGCATGTACGCGTTGACGGTCCACTGCAGCGCGGCGAGATCGGCGCCGAGGTCACGGCCGATGCGCGGGAGGGCGACGTTGACGACGGTCGAGTCCAGCATCGCCATGCTGGAGCCGAGGACGGTGGTGAGCAGGATCCATCTGCCCTGGGGTGAGGCCAGCCGGACGTCGGGCATGCCCCAGGTATACAGCGAGCCCGGCGCCTTCCGACAGGCACCGGGCTCTGAGTCAAGCTGCTGACCGCCGCCGCTTACTTGATCTTGTTGCCCGCCGAGCGCAGGTTCTGCGTGGCCTCGACGACGCGCGCGGCCATGCTCGCCTCGGCCAGCTTGCCCCAGGTGCGCGGGTCGTAGGTCTTCTTGGAGCCGACCTCGCCGTCGACCTTCAGGACGCCGTCGTAGTTCTTGAACATGTGGTCGGCGACCGGACGCGTGAAGGCGTACTGGGTGTCGGTGTCGATGTTCATCTTGACGACGCCGTTCTCCAGCGCGGTGCGGATCTCCTGCTCGGTCGAGCCGGAGCCGCCGTGGAAGACGAAGTCGAACGGGGACTGCTTGCCGAACTTGGCGGCGACGCCGTCGCTCAGCTCCTTCAGCAGCTCCGGACGCAGGACGACGTTGCCCGGCTTGTACACGCCGTGCACGTTGCCGAAGGAGGCGGCGAGCAGGTAGCGGCCCTTCTCGCCCAGGCCGAGGGCCTCGGCCGTGCGGATCGCGTCCTCGACCGTGGTGTACAGGGAGTCGTTGATCTCGTGCGAGACGCCGTCCTCCTCGCCACCGGTCGGGGTGATCTCCACCTCGAGGATGATGTTGGCCCGGCGGGCCTGCTCCAGGAGCTCCTGCGCGATGGAGAGGTTGTCCGCGAGGGTCTCGGCGGAGCCGTCCCACATGTGCGACTGGAAGAGCGGGGTGAGGCCGGCCTCGACCCGCTTCTCGGAGATCGCCAGCAGCGGGCGTACGTACCCGTCGAGCTTGTCCTTCGGGCAGTGGTCGGTGTGCAGCGCCACGTTGACCGGGTACTTCTCGGCGACGATGTGCGCGAACTCGGCGAGGGCGACCGAACCGGTCACCATCTCCTTGGCGTACTGCCCGCCCAGGAACTCGGCGCCGCCCGTCGAGATCTGGACGATGCCGTCGCTCTCCGCCTCCGCGAAACCGCGCAGGGCCGCGTGCAGGGTCTGGGTCGAGGTCACGTTGATGGCCGGATAGGCGAACTTGCCTGCCTTCGCCCGATCCAGCATCTCGTTGTAGACCTCGGGAGTTGCGATGGGCATCTGTCCGCTCCTTGGTATGTGCGGGTTGGCGATCTGCGTACTACGGCCCTGACCTAGACCTTGGGGGTGACGTCATCGTCGGCCCACATCTTTCCAGACTCGGCCGGATGCTTTGCCCGCCCTGTCCACCTTGTGGATAACTAGTCCAGACCCAGGTCGTCCTTGGAGTAGGCGAAGAGATACGGCACTCCCGCGCCCTCCTGGATCTTCTCCGCGGCGCCGGTCGCCCGGTCCACGATCGTCGCGACCGCGACGACCTCGGCGCCGGCCTCGCGCACCGCCTCGACGGCGGTCAGCGGGGAGCCGCCGGTGGTGGAGGTGTCCTCGACGACGAGCACACGCCGGCCCTTGATCTCCGGGCCCTCGACGCGCCGCTGCAGCCCGTGCGCCTTGGCCGCCTTGCGGACGACGAAGGCGTCCAGACGCTTCCCGCGCGCGGCGGCCGCGTGCAGCATCGAGGCCGCGACCGGGTCGGCGCCCATGGTGAGCCCGCCCACCGCGTCGAACTCCAGGTCGGCGGTCAGGTCCAGGAGCACCTGGCCGACCAGCGGAGCGGCCTCCCCGTCCAGGGTGATGCGGCGCAGGTCGACGTAGTAGTCGGCCTCCAGACCCGAGGAGAGGGTCACCTTGCCGTGCACCACGGCCTTGTCCTTGATCTGCCGCAGCAGCGCGCCACGTACGTCCGTCGTCATGCCAGTCAGCTTAAAGGCGGCGCCAGGTCCAGGTGGTCGCGGCTTCCAGCGGCTCCAGGGGCGTGACCAGCCGGGGCAGCGTGTTCAGTCCGTCGGGCGGCCCGGTCTGCGGCTCCACGCAGACGGCGGCCTCCTGCTCGTCGTACACCACGACCCACTCCTCGCGGCTGGCCACCTGCAGTTCCAGCTGCCCGGGCCAGGTGAGCGTGACGTCGACACCGCCGGGCATGCCGAAGCAGTCGTCCCAGGGGCCGGGCCGCGGCTCGATCCGGTTGCCGGTGGGGAGGTGGTCCGCCCCGCGCTCCTCCTGCCAGGCGGGCGTGAAGTCGACGCGGACGTCCTCGCCGCCCAGGTTCCGGTTGAACCAGGGGTGCCAGCCGATCTGGGCCGGGAAGGAGGAGTCGTACGTCTCCACGGACATCGTCAGCGTCAGCGAGTCGGGCGTCAGCGCGATCTGCTGGGTGACCCGCCCGGGGTAGGGCCACGGCTCGACCAGGTCGTACGTGATCACCGCCTCGTCGGTCAGTACGCGTGCGGGGCGCCAGGCGCCGTCGCGGACGGTGCCGTGGATGGCGTGCGGCGGGGAGTTGAGCGGCATCTGGTGCACGCTGGCGCCGTCCCGGAACCGTCCGTCCCGGATCCGCCCGCACCAGGGGACCATCGGGAAGCAGCCGAACCGCTCGCCCTGGCGCAGCAGTTCGACCCCGCCGATCCGCAGTCCACCGACCCGTCCGCCGTTGCCCGGCCGCACGGTCACCTCCGCGTCGCCCGCGGTCAGCGTGATGTCTTCGTCACTCACGGGACGACCCTACTGGGGTGATCAAGGGGGCGACGGTGGACAGGGGGCGGTGCGCACGTCACCGGCGTCGGCGCAGCACCCGTCCCACCACGATCGCCGAGGCCAGCACCACGGCCGCCGCGGGGGCCGCCCAGCGCAGCGGGGATCCCGGGGAGACCGCCTGCGGGGCGGGCACGGGGGCGTAGCGGCCGCGCGGCGGGGCGTGGTCGACCTCCTCGGCGCTGCGGCCGATCATCGTGCGGCGGGCGTGGGCCGCTTCGGCGGGAGGTTCGACGAAGCCCTCGGGGACGCCCGCCGCCTCCTCCTCGGCGTCCTCGGTGTCCTCCGTGTCGGCGTCCTCGGCGTCCTCGGCCACCGGATCGAGTGACGGCGGCGGTACCTCGGTGTCGAAGACGGACGCCGGGCGGGCCACCTGTTCGTCGTCCGCGTCCGGCGTGGTCTCGAGGTCGTCGGTGGCCGCGGCCTCGGGCTTCCGCGTGGCCGGCGGCTCGGGCTGCTCGGAGTCGTCCGTCGCCGCCAGGTTCTCCGCGAAACGGTTCAGCAGCCGGGTCACCGCGGAGCCCACCGCGTCGGCGGGCAGCTCCGTCACCCGCCCGTCCGCGGACGCCGTCCCCTCGAAGACCAGCGTGGAACCGCCCTCCGCCTCCGTCACCCGGAGTGTGAGCGCCAGCTTCACCGCGCCGGTGCCGCGCGTCTCGGTGGCGTCGCCCTCGACGGCGCATGACCCGTCGTCCCGGGCCGTGACCCTGAGCGTCCCCCGGTAAGTGACCGAGTGGCTGCCGACGCGCACTTTCAGCCGCCCGGAGACGGGTTCGGCCCCGGCGTCCTGCTGGAGCCCGGGAACCGCCCGGGCCACCCTCGCGGGATCGGCGAGCGCCTCCCTCAGCCGCAGGGACGGAACCGGAACGAACACGTCATGCTCCATAGCCGCCGAGCCTACCCACGGGTTCGCGGGCTGCACCCCCGTTGCCCGAAAGTGACGCGGCCGGTTCAACCCCCCGGCGTCACCAGCCCCGTCTCGTACGCGATCACGACCACCTGCGCCCGGCTGGCCAGGCCCAGCTTGCTCATCGTGCGGTTCAGATGGGTCTTCACCGTGGCCTCACTGATGAAGAGGCGGTCCGCCGCCTCCGCGTTGGTCAGGCCGCGCGCGACCAGTTTCAGCACCTCCCGTTCACGGCCGGTCAGGGCCGTGAGACCCGGCGGGGGTTCGGGGAGGTCGGCCGCGCGGGTGAACGCCTCCACCAGGCGCCGGGTCACCACGGGCGCGAACAGGGCGTCACCGCCGTGCACGGCCGTCACCGCGGCGAGCAGGCGCTCGGGGCCCGCGTCCTTCAGGAGGAACCCGGAGGCACCGGCGCGCAGGGCGCCGTACACGTACTCGTCGAGGTCGAAGGTGGTCAGGACGAGGACGCGGGGCGGGGGGTCGGTCGCGTCCGCGAGGATGCGTTCCGTCGCCTCGATGCCGGTCATGCCCGGCATGCGGATGTCCATCAGGACGACGTCCGGGCGGGTCTTGGCCGCCAGCCGCACGGCCTCCGCGCCGTCCGCCGCCTCGCCGACGACCTCCATGCCGGGGGCGGCGCGCAGCAGCGCTACGAGTCCGCCGCGGACGAGGAACTGGTCGTCGACGACCAGCACCCTGATCGCCGGTGGGGCGTTGCCGGTGTCGGTCATTCCTCGACGGCGTCCTCACGGCGTGCGGCCGGCGCTGTCGGCAGGGTCAGATGCACGCCGAATCCCCCCTCGCTGCGCGGGCCGACGACGATCGTCCCGCCGTAGAGCTTGGCCCGCTCCCGCATCCCGATCAAGCCGTGGCCGCCGCGTTCCTGCTTTCTGTCCGGAATCACCCCCTCCCCCTCGTTCACGACGGACACCGCCATCTCGCCCGCGCGGTAGGCGAGTTCGACGGTGGCGTGGGCGCCGGGGGCGTGTTTGACCACGTTGGTCAGGGCTTCCTGGACAACGCGGTAGAGGCAGAGCTGGACACCGGGCGGCAGGGGGCGCGGTTCGCCGGTGACGCGGAGGTCGACGGGGACGCCGCCGGCACGCACCCGCTCGACCATTTCGGCCAGTTGACCGAGTCCGGGGGCCGGGCCGCTGTCGGCACCGGAGACTCCGTCGGCCCGCAACAGGCCCAGCATGCGGCGGAGTTCGGCGAGTGCCTCGCCGCTGGTGCCGGCGATGGTGTCCAGCGCCTCGCGCGCGGTGCGGGTGTCGGAGGTGAACACGAAACGGGCGAGGCCCGCCTGGACGTTGATGACCGCCATGTGGTGGGCGACCACGTCGTGCAGTTCGCGGGCGATCCGCACGCGTTCCCCGGCGACCTCGCGGCGCGCCCGGTCGGCCTGCTCGGCCCTCAACTGCCGGGTCAGGTCGGCCGTACGGCGGGCGGTGTGCCCGAACCACCACAGCACCACCGGGTAGGCGACGGACTGCGCGGCCACCGACGCCATCGAACTGCCCTGGGTCACCAGCCCCGCGTAGATCCACACGCCCGCCATCAGCGCTGCGCAGACGGCGGTCGTCCGCAGCGGGCGCAGCGACGCCACCGTGTAGAAGGCGAGCATCGGACCGAAGGAGTTGACCACCGGCCAGTGACCGAGCGAGACGTAGGCGATCGCGCAGGCGTCGACGAAGACGCAGACGGCCACCGGAGCGCGGGCGCGCAGCACGGTGGGCAGGTTGCACAGGGCGACCAGGGCCCAGCCGAGCGGGTCGAGTGCGGGCCACCCCTGGGCGGCCGACTCCCGGCCGAGCAGGACGGCCACGGTCGTCTGCGCCGCGGTGATCAGGCCGTCGACCACGAGGGGGTGGATCCGCATCGCCGCAGCGTAACCCCGGTGCGCGGGACGGGGCGTCAACCTTCCGCGGTACCACGGAAGTTGCAGGAACCGCGCGGTTGCCGCGCGGGTTGGGGCGCTTTTCCAACCAGTGGGGGATTCGGGGCGGGGTGGGGCGCCGATAGCTTTTCGGTGCGGGCCGTGACAGGGGCTCGACGGGGGAAGCGGGGGAGTACGGCGGTCCGTCGCCTCGGGGGGAGGTCGGCGGGCCGCCGTTCCCGCGCGGCGGGGACGGGGATCGCGTGCGTCAGTAGGCGTACCGCGGGTGCACCAGGGTCGAGGGCGGCAGGCCGGCGACGCGGGTGCGGGCGGCGGTGCGGACGTCGGCCGCGAGGGACGCCGGGGTGAGGGTCCGCGGGCGCGGGGCGCGCGGGTCGAGGGCCAGGGGCGGGGTGGCGTCCGCGGCGGCCAGGAAGAAGCCCCAGTCGCCCCGCGCGCGGGAGCCGATCGCCGTACGGTCGGGGCCGGCGGCGAAGCCGGCGTCGCGGCTGCCCACCCGGTAGGCGACGGGGTGCAGTCCGGCGGCGCGCAGGGTCGCCCCGACCGTCCAGAACACCCGCGGCCGGGCGGCGCACGGCCCCGCGTGCACCACCAGCCGCCCACCCGGCGCCAGGGCCCGGCGGGTGAGCCCGTAGGACTCCTCGGAGTAGAGCTTGGTGCTCGCCGTGATGCCCGGGTCCGGCAGGTCCGAGATCACCACGTCGTACGCCGCCGTAGGCGCCGTGCGCAGCCAGCGGAAGGCGTCCTCGGTGGTCACGCGCACGCGTGGGTCGTCGTAGGCGCGCCCGTTCAGCCGGGACAGCGCCGGGTCCCGGCGGGCCAGCCGTACGACGCCCGCGTCGAGTTCGACGACGTCCACCCGCCGTACGCCGGGATGACGCAGCACCTCGCGGACGGCCAGCCCGTCACCGCCGCCGAGGACGAGCACGCGCGCGTGCGGGCCGTTCATCGCCGGGTGGACCAGCGCCTCGTGGTAGCGCTGTTCATCGCGTCCGCTGACGCGCAGCCGGCCGTCGAGGAAGAGGTCGAGGGGGCGGCCGTCGGTGCCGCCGGTGAGGACGACCTCCTGGACTCCGGTCTGCAGCGCCACGCGTACGTCCTGGCCGTACACCGCCTGCCGTGCCGCCCGTTCGAAGTCGTCGACCAGGACGGCGGCCGAGGCGAGCAGGGCCAGGACGGCGAGGTTGGCGGCCAGCAGCGTCCAGCGGGCGCGGCGGGTGAGGTCGCGGCGGAACAGGCCGAGGACGAGGGTGGCGCCCGCGACCGCGTTGACGGCGCCGGTGAGCAGTGCGCCGGTCAACTGGCCCAGCAGGGGCAGCAGAAGGAACGGAAAGGCGAGCCCGCCGACCAGCGCGCCCACGTAGTCCGCCGCGAACAGGTCGGCCACCGCACCGCCCGCGTCCTGCCGGCGCACCCGCTGGATCAGCTCCATCAGCAGCGGCACCTCGGCGCCGATCAGCAGGCCGATGGCCAGCGAGAAGGCCACCAGCAGCCAGCGCGGCCCGCTCGCCCACAGCCCGCCCCAGTCGCCGGTCCAGGCGAAGACGGCGTACAGCGCCATGGCGCTGCAGCCGCCGGTCAGGGCCAGGACCGCCTCGATCGCGCCGAAGCCGGCCGCGGCCAGCCGGCGCAGCCGCTTCGCGACGAGCGAGCCGATGCCCATCGCGAACACCATGACCGACAGCACGACGGACGCCTGGGTGACCGAGTCACCGATCAAGTACGAGGCCAGGGCCACCAGTTCGAGCTCGTACACCAGTCCGCAGGCCGCGCAGACGAACACGCACGCGAGGACGAGGAACCGCCCGGTGGCCGGCCGCACCGGCAGCCGCGCCGGGCCCGCCCAGGGGGGTGGCGGGCCGGGTGGTGCGGGCGCCTGCGGTTCGATCACGACTGCGACGTTACGTCACACCGACATCACCCTTCGTCACCCACACGTGTGGAAACTGATGGCCGGTCGGTCCTGCCGGGTTTGGATGAGGCGCCGGAGGAGGCGAGTCCGGCGACCGGCACCCGGACGCCGACCCGGGTCCGCGTCGCCACCAGCTGCCTGTCCTGCGGGTACGCGTGCCAGGTGCGCCAGTGGACCTGGCCGTCCTGGTGCTGGGCCAGCATCGCCGTGAAGGCGTGCGGGCTGCCCGGGAAGACGCCGGCCAGGCCGTGCGGATGCTCGGAGACCAGTGCCAGCAGTTCCTGGGCGCGGCCCGCGAAGGAGCCCGGAGAGAGCACCTCGACGCGCGCGGCGAACTCGTACTCCCAGTCGTCGACGCGCTTGGCGATGCCGAGCGGAAGGGGCGTGCTGCTGCCCGGGATGCACGCCACGGTCTCCGAACAACTGCCGCGCCGCTCCTCGAGGAGCACCTGGTGGGAGGCGCCGAGGAGTCTCAACTGCAGTTTTGCCCCGCTCAGTTCGAGGTCGAGCGTGGCCAGGGCGGGAAGCGGTTCACGCCCCAGGGCCCAGGCGAGGTCGGCCGCGCGCGTGTCGGTGTAGGAGGTGTTCAGGGTCGTGAGCATGGATCGGCTCCGCAGGCACGCAAAGAAAGGGTGGTGTGGGGGTCCGGCACACCCGGGCGACTGTGGGGGGGATCGGCCCGGTCGGCCCAGTCGGGAGTCAGGAGGTGTCCGCAGGACATCCGAGGGGCCGCGTTGGTGATTTAGAGGGAATCATGAACTGTGGTGCCACCACAGCGTTTTTACCCAAGTTCGTGGGGTTTCCATCCCTCCGAGGGCTCCACAGCTCAACTGTTCAACCACGGCGTGCGCCACGGCGGCCGTGGCGCACGCCGAGCGCGACGGCACCCACGGGCGCGTGCCGCGCCTCGCACGCTCGGCCGACCGGAGCAACCGTGCCGACATGGCTGATCAGGAAGGTGGCCGGGGCGCCTTTCCGGCGGAGGTTGCCGGTCGTGGGGCAAGCGAGAGAGGGTGGAGTCAGACGTCTGGTCTCAGCTATGGCCGGACGAGCCAGACGACCGCCAGGAGTCTCCAAGTATGACCATCGACCCGTCCTCGATTCCGAACTTCGGGGGCCAGCCGGAGCCGCAGCCCCAAGGACCGGCGGGCCCCGTCATCCCGGATCAGGATCTCGTGAAGCAGCTCCTCGACCAGATGGAGCTCAAGTACGTCGTCGACGACGAAGGCGACCTCGCGGCGCCGTGGGAGCAGTTCCGTACGTACTTCATGTTCCGCGGCGAGGCGGACCAGCAGGTCTTCTCGGTGCGGACGTTCTACGACCGCCCCCACAAGATCGACGAGAAGCCGCAGCTGCTGGAGTCCATCGACGACTGGAACCGGCGGACCCTGTGGCCCAAGGTCTACAGCCACACCCACGACGACGGCACGGTCCGTCTGATCGGCGAGGCGCAGATGCTGATCGGCACCGGCGTCAGCCTGGAGCACTTCGTCTCCTCGACGGTCAGCTGGGTGCGGGCCGCCATCGAGTTCGACAAGTGGCTCGTGGAGCAGCTGGGCCTCGAGCAGGAGATCAACGAGGCGGACGAGCCCGGGGACGACGAGGAGTAGCCCCGTCCGCCTCTACAGCGGCATGTTTGCGAGCACCAGCAGATACGCCCCGTAGCAGTACGAGAGCCCGGCCAGGGCGCCGACCACCACGGTCGCGTGCCAGGGCCGGGCTCTCGCCGTCCGCACCAGGGCCCGGGCCAGTGGGATGAGCAGCGGGAAGGCCGGGATCAGGAAGCGCGGCTTGCATTCGAAGAAGCCCGAGCCGCCGAGCACGACCAGCAGCAGCACACCGGTGTAGACGAGGAGCGGGAGCGGGGCGCGGTCGGCGAGGAGGAGGGCGTACAGGACCACGCCCGCCGCGACGATCACCAGGGACATCGGGAAGACCAGCCGGTCCCCCTGCAGCAGCAGATGGCGGACGAACTGCCACGCGCCCTCGCCGAAGTCGAAGCGGGACCCCCAGCGGCGCTGCAGGTCGAAGTAGCCGCGCAGCACGCTTCCCTCGTGGCGGCCGACCCACAGCACGTACGCCACCCAGCCCGTCGGCGCGATCGCGGCCGCCGTCCACAGCCTGTGGGTAACTCTGCGGCGCTCTCGGATGCACCGCCCCGTCTCCCACAGCGCCGCGGCCACCACCGTCGCGGCCAGCGCGAAGGCGTTGGGCCGGGACAGCCCCGCCAGCGCGGCCAGCGCCCCCGCCCACAGCAAGCGGCCGGTGAGCAGGGCGTACAGCGTCCAGGCGGCGAAGGCGCTCAGGACCGGCTCGGTGTACGCCATGGACAGCACGACCGAGTGCGGCAGCAGGCCCCACAGCAGGACCAGGGCGGTGCCGACGGCCCGTCCGTGCAGGCGGGCGCCGACCGCGTAGATCCCGCAGGCGGCCACCGCGGCCGCCGTCCACGAGACCACCAGGCCCGCCGCGCCGCCGCTGAGCGGGCTCAGGGCCGTCACCGCCCGTACCAGTGCCGGGTAGAGGGGGAAGAACGCCATGTCGCTGACCCATCCGAGGTGGGTGTGCTCGGTGCGGACGTAGCCGTGCGCGGCGATGCCCAGGTACCACAGGGAGTCCCAGGACCGGCCGAGCAGCGCGAGCGGGTTGCGGCCGGTCCTCCAGGAGGCCAGGGCGAGCACGGCGACGCCGAACAGCCGGGCGGAGAGGAAGAGGCCGACGGCGCCGCCCATCGCGACCGTGGGAGACACCCGGGCGCGGTCCGTCGTGCCCGGATTCGGCTTCGTGCGCGAGGAGGGGATGAGGGTGCTGGCGTGGGTCACAACGGCACATTGACGGGTAAAACGGTCAGGCGCGAGTGGTGTGCCGCCGGGTGAGTACGTTTTCGTGGCGTTCGGCGTGGCGGCGTGACGCGTCAGGCCAGCGCCTTCAGACGCCGGGCCGCCTCCTCCAGCACCGGGGTCTGCTTGCAGAACGCGAACCGCACGAAGGGGGCGCCTTCCTCGCGGTGGTCGTAGAAGACCGCGTTCGGGATGGCGACGACCCCGGCGCGCCGGGGCAGGGCGCGGCAGAAGGCGAAGCCGTCGCTCTCGCCGAGGGGGCGGATGTCGGTGGTGACGAAGTAGGTGCCGGCCGTCCGGAAGACCTCGAAGCCGGCGTCCGCGAGACCCGCCGCCAGCAGGTTCCGCTTGGCCAGCATGTCCTCGCGGAAGGCAGTGAAGTAGGTGTCCGGCAGCGCGAGGGCCTCGGCGACGGCGTACTGGAAGGGGCCGGAGGAGACGTACGTCAGGAACTGCTTGGCCGAGCGCACCGCCGAGACCAGCGCGGGCGGCGCCGTGATCCAGCCGACCTTCCAGCCGGTGAAGGAGAAGGTCTTGCCGGCCGAGCCGATCGTCACCGTGCGCTCGCGCATGCCCGGGAAGGTCGCGAGCGGGATGTGCTCGGCCTCGTCGAAGACCAGGTGCTCGTACACCTCGTCGGTGACTACGAGCAGGTCCCGCTCGACGGCCAGCTCGGCGACGGCGGTGAGCTCCTCGCGGGTGAGGACCGTGCCGGTGGGGTTGTGCGGGGTGTTGATCAGCAGCAGCCGGGTGCGGTCGGTGACCGCGGCGCGCAGTTCGTCGAGGTCCAGGCGGAAGCTGCCCTCGTGCGGGCGCAGGGTGACCGGCACGCGCGTGCCGCCCGCCATCGCGATGCAGGCCGCGTAGGAGTCGTAGTACGGCTCGAGGGCGACGACCTCGTCACCGGGCTCCAGCAGCGCCAGCAGACTCGCGGCGATGGCCTCCGTGGCGCCCGCGGTGACCAGCACCTCGGTGTCGGGGTCGAACGACAGGCCGTACCGCCGCTCCTGGTGCGCGGCGACGGCGGCACGCAGCTCGGGGACGCCGGGCCCCGGCGGGTACTGGTTGCCGCGCCCGTCCCGCAGCGCCCGCACGGCGGCCTCCCGGACCTCCTCGGGACCGTCCGTGTCGGGAAAGCCCTGGCCCAGGTTGATCGACCCGGTCTGCGTCGCCAGGGCCGACATCTCGGCGAAGATCGTCGTCCCGAACTCGGCGAGCCGACGATTGAGGAAGGGACGTTCACTGGAGGTCATGCGCGCCATCCTGCGCCCAAGCTCTGGAGTTCCTCAACTTACCTACGGGGTTGGGCACCTGCGGCGATGCCTCATGCGCCCCCTCTGAGCTGGGGAGAGCTGTCGGCAACTGTCGTCGTCTGTCGCTGCCGGTTGGCCTCGGACGGCCCACGGACGGCCCGGTGCCGTCGGGTTCCGTCCCTGTTGAGGGCGCTGCACCCGGCCTCATGCTCCTCCGCCGGCGCTTCCCTGTGGTGCCCCTCTGCGTTCCCACTTGGGCGGGCACGCAGAGGGGCACGCACGTCATGCGTCGCTGCGCTCGATGAGGAAAGTGATCTCCTTGCGGATGCTCATCACCACGCGCTGCCTCTCGTCAAGGAAGTGGATGTACTCATCCTTGACCGTGTAGGACTCGGCGTGGATCTGGTGCTCCTGAGCACGCGACACGTCGCGGTTGATCCAGAAGTGCGCCATTAGGATCAGCCCTTGTCCTTCGGCGGGAACGGGTCGTGGCCGGGAGCGATGGTGCGCTGATCCCGGACCTGACCGTTCGTGCCGTGGATGCGCAGCTCGCCGCCGCCGTCGTTCCCGAGGATTTGGGACCCGCGCTGAATGGCCTCCGCCTGCGTGCCTGCGACTGCGCTGGCACGCTCGGCCCCTGGTTTCGTGACGGCCCAAGTGCCGTCGTCGCGACGAACCACGTCGCGGGAGTTCGCCTGACCGGACATGTAGAACCCTTCCGGTCAGACTTCCCGGCGTACGGCCCCCCGGGTCTTATGGAACCCAGGGCTCCGTTGTAGGGTCCAAGTGCGTGCCCAACGCGTTGGCCCCATGCAGAGAAGCCTGACCTCAAGTCGAGGCCCTGTATGGGGCCTTCTTCTATTGGCGATCCAAGTACAGCACCCCTTCGGGTGCTACGGCAAACACCTGACCCACAAGATCTGGGCGTCAACTTCTGCATCAGGCGCACATCTTGTGGTTCAGCCGATGCATGAGCCAAACCACCCAGAGTACTTGGTGCCACTGACAACAGGTCGGTGTAGCGACTTTGGCCGGGAGCTGCTTTGAGGGGAGCGATCATGGCCCCGTAAGCTTCCGCCGCGTCGGGCAGTCTGGTGACCTGGAAATTGCAGAACGAAGCTCAGGGCGGGTTGACGCCCGCCCTGGCTTCACGTGCCGGGGCGGGGAGCAACGTCAACTGGCATGAGTCGGCTCGTGAAGCCTTCGACGCACAGCCGCTCAAAGGCGGCTACAACCGCGTCAGGTACGTCCTGTTCGATGGCTAGACCCAACCTCGGGAAGACGAGCACTCGTTGCAGGGCGCCCACGATCATGTCGATCACCATGCGAGCGTCTCCGATGGAGTCGGCGTACTCCTCCAAGCTCATCCGTGTGGACGCGCACACCACTTCGACCTCGGGCCAGAGCTTCCGCATCATGGCGTACGAGCGTCGCTCTTCGTACGGCTTGCTCACAAGCAGGACGGACGAGACCTTAACGTCGGCGTCCGCCAGTACCGCCTTTGTGAACTCGATGTTCTCGCCAGTGTTTGTGGCGCGCGGTTCCAGGAGTACGGCCGAATCGGGTACGCCGAGCTGCAGCGCTCGCTCCCGGTAGTGGACAGCCTCACCGCGCGGCATGCGCGCCCGGGTCGTGGGGCTGGTCGCCCCGGTGAAGACGATGACCGGCGCCATGCCCTGGTGGTACAGCTCCGCCGTCACGTCTGCCACACCGAGGTCGTGACTGCCCAGACCCACGGCCACCGAACACGGCCGTGGGTCGTGGTGCATGAAGTGGTAGTCCCACAGGAGCCGAGCATCCGCCCATGCCTGTGCCGAGATCATTCCTGCTCCTTACCTGTCCTGCGCCGAGTCGGGAACCTTGAAGTCGTACTCCCACGCGAAGCGAGAAGCCGAGTGAAGGCCCACCGCGAACTCCACCACCGTGCCATCTGCGGTGTACGTGGTGCGGTGCAGCTCGACTACGGGCTCCCCAGTGGGGAGCTGTAGGAGCTGCACTTCGTCCGCCGTCGGGATGCGGGCGAACAGGGCCTCTCTCATGTGGTCGATCTCGTATCCGGCGTCGTAGAGGACCCGGTATCCGCCGCCACGGCCGGCAGGGCCCGGGGTGGGGTCCACGATGCGGGTTCCCTCGACGTGGTCCGGTCTGTAGTAGCTGGTCAGGGTGTGAGTCGGCTGCGTCCCCTCCTTGACGAGTCGGGCGCGCGCGTACACCTCTGAGCCGAGTGGGACGCCGAGCCCCTCCGCTACGAGGTTGTCCGCCTGGACACGGCTTACGGTCTGCGTCTGCTCGTTGCGCTTGTACGCACGACCTGATGCGACGCGGTCAGCGATGAACGCGACTTCGTCACTGTCGCGCCACTTCGCCTTGTCGTACCGAGCGATGCCCAGCCGTTTGAGCGGAGCGCGCGGACGCACCACAGTGCCATGCCCGCGCGTGGAGGTCACGAGGCCTTCAGCCTCCAGGGCCTTGTAGGCCTTGTGGACGGTCTCTTTCGAGCCCTCCCCTGCCTCGACTAGCTCTCTGATCTGGGGCAACTGGGCGCCCGGCGGATACTCACCGCTCTTGATCTGCTCCGCGAACCTGTCCGCCAGGTCGCGCCACTTCGGTGCCACGCAGAACTCCTCTCGACGCGAACTAGTGAAGCACAGTCCTAGGACTGTTGACAGTCCTAGGACTGCGTGCCATCTTCTTCTCGGGCCGCTCGCAGTCCTAGGACAGCGGGCCGGAAGGGGCCTTCTTTGGGCTGCCTTCGGGCCGCACGAATGCAGAGGGCGGGGACGCTGCAATCCCGCTAAAGGCCAGGTGGAACAGGGTTTCGGCCCGTACTGGCGAGGTGGCCCGGTGACCGCGAGCAACGGCCGGCGTGTGGGGACTTGGTCCCTCTTGCAGTGATGTTCTCTGCCCCTTCGACCTGGGAGTTCCGATGCTTCGACGAACCCTGTGGGCGCCGCCGTGATGGACCGGCCAGCGGCGCCAGTGCGACACCCGAGCCAGTGAGCGGAGCGCACGCGCTCACGGCCGAACCGGTCCGCCCCCTTCCTGCCATCGCAGCGGCTAGCGCTGCGGCCGGTTGCCTCCGCTGCTCGTCTCGTACGAGCAGCGCTGAGGGGAGCCGGATGTTCCGACTTCAACGGCGCGGCCCCGGGTGGCTAGACCCGGGGCCGCTGTCCGGGCCGTTCCCTGCGAAAGGACACACGACCCAATGGAGCACATCGTCACTGTTCAGGACGCTGTTACCGCGTTCGCTCCGTTCATGGAGCCGACGGATGCGGAGCTGGACGCGATCGAGAAGGAGATGCCCGCGCTCCTCGCGGATGTCGACCTGCTCGACGCCCTGATCATCACCCTTGACCGCACTCCGAACGAGCTGGACGCCCGCCGCATCCGCCGGGCCCATCGCCGGGTGTTGGTCGAGCGTCGGGCGCTGGCCAACCGCACCTCCGGTGCGACGGGCGGTGCGGCATGAACGCCAAGAACGGCAAGACCGTGCTGCCCGCCGTCGCGATGACGGCCGTGTCGATGGTGCTCACCCTGGCCGTGGTCGTGATGTGGCTCGGTAGCTCCGTGCCGTGGCCCGTCGCCGTGGTCGTCGGTCTGGGCATTGACGGGGGCTGGCTGGCTACCCTCGCCTACGAACGCCGGCTGGCCGCCCAGGGCGACCACGACCGCACCGTGACCGCCGTCGGCTGGTCCTTCGGCCTCATCGCCTCCGGCGTCCTGGTCACCCACGCTCTCACCGCCGACACCTCCGCCGGCGCGTGGCTGGCCGTGGCCTGGCTGCCGATCGCCGCCAAGGCCCTGTGGCTGGTGCACGGCCTGTGGGAGCGCACCGCACTGACCCCGATCGCTCTGGACGCGATCCGCGGCATCCAGCAGGAAGCCCGCGACGAAGCGGCCGTGGCCCGCGCCCGGCTGCGTGCCGAAGCCACCACCGAGGAAACCCGGCTCACCGCCGTGACGCAGGCCGGGGCCCGCGTCGCACGCGTCCAAGCCCGCACCGCCAAGACCCTCGCCGGAGCGTGGTCGACGCTGGAGACGGCCCGTGCGGGCGAGGACACCGGCAGGGCACTGACCAGCGTGACGCACCCCGTCACACCCGACGTCACACCGCGCTGGGAACTGCCCGTGTGGGGCCCGACGGAGCCGGTCGCCGCACTGGAAAGCGCACCCGCCCTCACCGACACGGCGCTTGACGCGCTGGTCGACGAGATCCGCCACAGCGAAACCCCGGCCCTGTCGTACCGCGAGATGGCCACCCGCTTCCGCGCGGCCGGCCACTCAGCCTCCGAGGTCCGCCTCCGTGCCGCGTGGAAGCGCGTGGTGGCGGCCTGATGTCCGCCGCGTGGGGCAAGTGCTTCGACCCGTCCGGCGCCCGCTACGGGGTGCCCACCTACCCCTGGAAGCTGGCCCCGGACGGGTACGCCACGCGCCGTCAGTTACGGGCCCGTGGCCTACGTCCGGGCGGACAGCCGATAGCGGCGCAGGTCATGCGGATCAACCGCCGCACCGGTGGTCCGCGCATCGCCTACCTCTACCGCCTCGACCTCGCCCTGCCGGTGCGGCCGATGACGTCGCGCAAGTGGGGCGCCCTCGCGCTGGCGATGCTCGCCCGCCAAACGTGCCCGTCCTGCCGGATCACCTACGACTACTGCATTTCCCGCCGTTACGGCCTGTGCGGGATGTGCATCGACGCCAACCACTCTGCTCGGAAGGGGAGTTGAGCATGGGCAAGGCTGACACCCGCCGCCTCGACAAGGAGATCCGGCTGACGGTGCGCAAGTTGGAAGCGGTCCGCAACGGTGAGATGTGGCCGCTGACCGGCTCCGAGCGTCGTCAGGCGCTGCGTGCGCTGGCGGGCGGGTCCTACCGGGTGCTGCGGGGCAAGAGCACTTCCCGTGCCGAACGGGAGGTGGACAGCGTCTCCACTGCGGCCGAGACCCGGCTGATCACGGAACTTGCCGCGTTGCAGGGCGAGCGGCAGCGAATCGTCACCGAGGCCGCCAACGCCAAGGCCGCCAAGAAGTCCTCGGGGTGGTGGTGACCATGGCCACGCTGGAAACGCCTCCGGGGGAGTGCCCGCAGTGCTGGCAGCACGCCCACGACCGGCGGGCACACCGCCACCTCAAGCCCCGCGAGGACTGCCCGCAGTGCGTCGACCACATGCTCAACGGCCACCCCACCCTCGTGCCCAAGAAGAAGTCGAGCTGGTGGTGAGCATGGACCAGCGCTGCCTCGCCGCTCACCCCGAAGACCCCACGCCCTGCGTCGGCCCGGTCGTGGTGACGGTGCTGGACGCGGTCAACGCCGGCGCCGACGGATGCGAGCACCACGGCGCCCGCCTGCTGGCCTCCCTGGAGGGCGGACGCGTCTACGCCCTGCCCGACGCCCCGCCGGGGGCCGCGATCCGCGTGTTCCGGGCCGCCGATGGCATCCGCCCGTTCTGCTGGGTCGACGGCCCGCGCATCGATCCGTCGCAGCTCAGCCGTGCCGAGAACCGGGCCCGTCAGAGCCGCTGACCCGCACCTGCCCGGGGTGGCCGTGCCCTCCCGCATGCCCGGCCACCCCGGAACCCCTCAACTCCCGCCCCGATCGGGGCAGTCAGGAGCACTTCCAGCATGTCCGAGAACGTCGTTCACCTGCGCAAGAACACCGACCCGCCCGCCGACGAGGCGGCTGTGACCACGCTGACTGTGGTCCCCGACCCCGCTCCGACCAAGCCTGTGCCACTGTGGCTGCGTTCCGGCCGCGCCGTGCGGACCATCGTCACGCACGAGACCACCAAGACCACCGTGCGCGCCGTCGCCCGCCACGGCCTGTACACCGTCAACGGGGGCCGGATCGTGGCCCGCCGCACCTGGGACGGCAAGACCGGCGCCCGCTACGAACGCATGCTGCGGGCCGCCGAAGCTGCCGGGAACTACGAGGTGGCGGAGGAGTGGGAGGAGCGGTTGCAGCGCTTCCGCGAGGCCCGTCACCGGCGCCGCATGGACCTGCTCCACTCGCCCGTGGACGTGGCCAAGGGCGTCGGGGTCGGCGTCGGCATGAGCATCGGCACCCTGGTCGCCCTCGGCGTCGTGATGGCGATCCACAACCACGACATCGGCGACGTCATCACCCCGCTGGCAGCCACCATCGACTTCATCGGCATGCTGATCCGGATCGTGCAGGTCGTCTGGGGACCTGCCCTCGCGGTCGGCCCGCTGCTGGCCCTGCTCGCGCTGTGGGCGGTCGGCAGCAAGCAGCAGGCCGCACCCGCGTGGGCGCTGCCGGACAACGTCCGCAACAGTGAGGGTGAGCCGATCACCCCGTCCATCGTCGTCAAGGCCCTGCGCGACCTCGGGGTGCCCGCCCTGCGCAAGGCCATCACGGAGATGGGCGACGCTGGCGCGTCCATGCTCGGCCCGATCCGGATCGCCGGGTGCGGGGTCGAGGTCGACGTCACCCTGCCCTCTGGCGTCTCCACGATCGAGGTGCAGAACCGGCGCCGCAAGCTGGCAGAGAACCTGACCCGGCACGAGCACGAGGTGTTCATCACCATCCCCGAAGCGGCCCGCACGGTCCGGCTGTGGATCGCCGACTCTGGCGCGCTGGACGAGCCGATCGGCCCCTCTCCGCTGGTCACGGACGAGACGGTGACTGCGAACTACAAGACGGGCAAGGCCCCGTGGGGTCAGGACCTGCGCGGGGATGCGGCGGAGCTGAGCGTGTATCAGCGCCACCTGCTCATCACCGGCCGCTCGAACCAGGGCAAGACCGCTTCTCTGCGCTCGCTCGCGCTGTGGCTGGCGCTGGACCGGTCGGTTGAGTTCTGGCTCGGTGACCTCAAGGGCGTCGGCGACTGGAAGATGTTCGACGGCATCGCCACCCGGCTCATCCAGGGCCCCACCGATGAGCACGTCATGCAGGTGACCGAGATGGTCGAGGACGCGGTAGACGAGATGAACCGCCGCATCGACGTCCGCCTCACCGACCCGAACGCGGTCTTCCCGCCGCTGATCGTGCTGGTGGACGAGGCGCAGGTGGCGTTCATGTGCCCGGCCGTGGACGAGGACAAGAGGCCCTACGGCGGCTCGAAGGCCACCTCGCGGTACTACATGGCCGTCCGGAAGATCCACAACCAGGGCCGTGCCGTGGACGTGCTGATGTGGCAGGGCACCCAGGACCCCACCGACCAGAACCTTCCCAAGCTGGTCCGCGAGGGCGCCCACACCCGCGCCTCCCTCGTGCTGGGCACCGAGTCACAGTCCCGCATGGCGCTGGGCGACAAGGCCGTTGACGACGGCGCGGCCCCGCACCTGCTGCGACAGGGACTCGACAAGGGAACCCTCGTGGTCGCCTCCGACGGCATCGCCATGCCCAAGGGGCAGTCGTCCATCACGGTGCGCACGCACTTCATCGACGACGACCCGGCCGCCGAGGTCGCCGCCCGCGCCAAGGCCCTGCGCGACGGCGTGACCACCCTGCATGTCATCGACCGCAGCGAGGACCGTGACCCGCTCGCGGACATCGCGTCGGTGGTCGGCACTGCGGAGCGGGTGCGCACGAAGGACGTGCTGTCCCGGCTCGGCACTCTCAACGCGGACGCCTACGGCGGCTGGTCGTTCATCGACCTCAAGCGCGTCCTCGATGGCACCGGGGCCGAGCCGTACAAGTCCGACGGCGTCATGGTCGTGGGCCGTGACCGCCTCGCCCGCGCCCTCGCCAACCGCGACGGCGACGGTTCCGCTTCCGCCCTCCAGTAGCAGGGAGGCGACCCCGCGCGGGGCAGGGAGGCAGGGAGAACTCCCTGACCCCCTCCCTGCCCTGCCTCCCTGGCTCTGACCTGCGCGAATGATCGTTCAGGGAGGCAGGGAGGCACCCCAGGTCAGGCCCCGAAAACCCCTCTCACGCGCCCCCGCAAGGGGGTGTCCCTGCCTCCCTGACCCATGGTCGGAAGGGATTCCGCATGCACCCCGAACACGCTCCCAACGCCATCCGGCCGGACGCCGCAATGACCGCCGACGAGGCCGCCGTTGAGGCGCGGCGGATCATCGCCGATGCCTACCGGCCCGCCCCCCAGGCGCCGACCGCCTACCGCGACGAGAGTCCGGTACCGGCCCGTGGCACCACCCCGCCGGTCGCCCAGCCCGGACGGCCGCCGATGAGCCAGGGCGCCACGGATGCCAGCGTGCTCATGCTCGCCGGCGCCACCGCCACCGCCATGGTCGGCGGCACGGCGGCCGTGCTGATGTACGTGTCGCAGTTCGCCGACCCGCTCGTGTGCGGCCTCGTGCTCGGCGCCCCCACCGCCCTCCTGCTCGCCCTCGCCCGTCTGGTCAGCAGGGCCAAGCCCGCGCCGGACGTCCACCACCACTACGAGGGACCCGTCTACCAGGACCGGCGCACCGTCCACACCCGCACGACCGGTGTGTGGGCCAAGACCACCAACCGGCACTGACCAGCCCAGAAGGGGAATCCACTGTGAGCACCGCAGAACACTGCGAATCCGAGGTCATCCGCTACACCGCCGACGTGGTGTGCATCCGGGGCGGCGCCGTCTTGCTGATCGAGCGGGGATGGCCGCCGCACAAGGGACGGCTCGCCCTGCCCGGCGGACACGTCGACCCCGGCGAGACCTCCCGTGCTGCCGCCGCGCGCGAGCTGCTGGAAGAGACCGGTGTCGCCGTCGACGCCGACGACCTGATGCTGATCGGCATCTACGACACCCCCGACCGCGACCCGCGCGGCCGGTACGTCACCGTCGCCTACCTGGTGAGCGTTCCCGACGACACCACCGCACAGGCCGGAGACGACGCCGCCGCGATCCGTTGGACGTCCCTCGCCGACACCGGCCCCCTCGCGTTCGACCACGGCGAGATCGTGGCCGCCGCGCGGCGCCGGCACAACGCCCCCTTCTAGCGACGCCAAGGGCGACCCCCCACTCACGCCAATGAATCGGGGTCGCCCTTGCCAACCAGTCCTCAACAGACCTGTTGGAGGTCTCCCAGCATGACGCAACCCACCGACATCCGGCGAGTACGCGGTGGCGGCACGAGTGAGCACCTGCACACCGCGCTGCAACTCGCAGCCTCCGGCGTCCCGCCGCTGCCTCTGCGGGCGGGGAAGCTGCCATTCGGGAACTGCCCGTCCTGCGCCAACAACGCGTGCGGTGGCCGACCGAACATGAAGACCCCCGGACCCTGCACCTGCCCGGCGCCCTGCCACGGCTGGGCCGCCGCCACCACCGACCCCTGCGTCCTCAACTCCCGGACGTGGGTACGGGCGTGGCGCGAGGCGGCAGCGGTGGCCTACCACCCCGGGGGCGCCGGCCTCACCGTCGTCGACCTCGACAACGCGGCGGCCATCGCGTGGGCCCGCGAGACTCTGCCCGCCACCCGAACCGTGCCGACGACGCGGGGAGAGCACTGGATCTACCGGGGCACCATGGCGTCCTCGAACGCAGTACGGCCCGGCGTCGACATCAAGTCCCTTATGCAATACGCCCGTTGGCTCGGAAACGGCATCGGCGTCACGGCCCCACTCCCGGCCGTGGTGCGGACGCTGGCAGTAAAGGAGCCGTCGCCCGCGCGCAGGGCGCCACAGACGCTCACAGCGCCTCTGAGGGCTAGTGAGGGCGAGTGCCGACACCGCACACCCACCTACCTAGACCATGGCATCGCCATGGCCGTGCAGCGCATCACCGATGCCCGAAGCGCCATCCACGCGACCGTGTACCGCACCTTCCTCGCGGTGCTCTCGACGCACGGCCGGTGTGACTGCCTCACGGACGCCCATGTGGCGCGGCTATTCGCCGCCGCGCAGGCCAAGGGCGAATCGGCCCGGCACTGCACCGACGCGTGGACCAACGCCCTGACCCGGTTGGGGCTGTGAGTATGTCCGACGACGACGAGAAGAACCCCGCTCGCAAGGTCATCACCGACTACGCGCAAGCGCACTTCCGCTACTTCCGCACCGCCGACGGAACCGTCTACGCGCAGAAGAACGGCCACCCCGTGGCCCGCCCCATCCGCTCCCAGGGCACCACCGGCAGCCACCGACAGGAACTCATGGTCGGCCTGTTCAGGGACGGGGCCGGAGTGTTCAACGGGACCGCACTCAAGGAGGCGTTGGATTTGATCGAAGCACTCGCGCTGACCGAGGACGTGCAGCCCGTCCACATCCGCGTTGCCCCCGGTTTCGACGGGGCGACGTGGCTGGACCTGGGCCGCAGTGACGGACAGTCCGTCCGCATCCACCCCACCGGCTGGGACATCGTCGTCCCCGACCCGCGCGAGGTGTGCTGGCGGCGCACGCAGCTCACCGGGGAACTGCCCCTGCCGGCCAAGGACACCGAGGGCAAGGGCATCGACCTCCTGCTCAGGCTCTGCAACTTCGCCAACGCCGAGACCGAGTGCCTGGCCATCGCCTGGCTGATCGGCTGCCTCGGACCGTCCGTGCCCGTCCCCGCGCCATTCCTCACCGGGCCGCAGGGCGCCGGCAAGTCCACCGGTGGGCGGATGCTCGTGCGCATCATCGAGGGCATGACCGGTGACCTGCGCCGCGCACCGAAGGATGAGGAAAACCTGATCGCAGCGGTGGCGGCCGGATGGGTCACCGCCCTGGACAACCTCTCCCACATGACCCCGGACCTTTCCGACGCCATGTGCTGCATCGTCACCGGGGCCGAGAGCGTCAAGCGCGCCCTGTTCACCGACGGGGACGTCTTCCGCGCCCGCTACCGCCGCCCCCTGCTCCTAACCGGCATCGACGTCGGCGTCATCCGGCCCGACCTCGCCGAACGGCTCCTGCCGCTGCGGTTGGAACGGCCCCAGGTGCGGCGCACCGAAGCTGAGCTGTGGGCGGAGTACGCGGAGGTTCTGCCCGTGGTTCTCGGCTCGCTCCTGGACCTCACGGTCAAGGTCCGGGCGGTCGAGGCGGAGACCCCCACCGACCTGCGCATGGCCGACTTCGCTCACCTGTGCGCTCAGCTCGACGCGGCAACCGGCCTGGGAGCCCTCACCGCCTACCGGGCCAGCCTGGACGACCTCAACGACGACGTCATTGAGGGTGACCTGTTGGCGCAGACCGTCCTCCAGCATGCCGCCGACCTCGAACCGGGCGCAGAGCAGCGGATGACCTCCACCGAGTGGCTGCACTGCCTCACCCGCCTCTACAGCGGCGAGGACTTCCGCCCGCTGCCCAAGGGGTGGCCGACCACGGGAAAGGTCCTCTCTGACCGTCTGAAGCGTCTTCAACCCACCCTTGCAGCCCGGGGCGTGCTCATCGACTCTGGGCGCACCAAGGAGGGGCGCTACCTCGAAATGACCCGGCTCCTGGCACCGTCCCCACACGAGCAGGAACGGGCGTTCTAACCGCCGCCGGCACAAGCAAGAAGAGCACCCGGCCGGGCGTGCTCTTCTTGCTATTCGGCGCGCCGCGCCGCCCAACGGGCGTGCCGCAAAGCGGCCCCTTCTTCACGTCCTGAGCGGCACTGCACCACCACAGACACCCCTCCCTTTTTTCCTAAGTGGGGAACGCTGCGTCACCTGCGTCACCACGGCCCGGAAAACGGCGGGTGACCTGCGCAGACAGGGGTGACGCAGACGGCCGACGGCTGCGTCACCCCGCGTCATCTGCGTCACCGATGACGGACAGCCTGCGTCACCGATGACGCACCCCCAACGCTCTGCGTCACCCCAAACCCGCAGGTCAGAAGGCTGAATGACGCAGATGACGCGGGTGACGCAGAAATCCGAACCTCGGACACACGCACGCTCCGCCCTCGCCTGCGCTCAACCCCGCGACCCCGAACCCAACCGCCAGACACCTCACCCAACCCCCGACACGGCATGAGGAGTCCCCAGCCATGGCCCCCAAAGAGCCAACCGACCCGCGCGCCCTCCTGCGCGGCGGCCTCCCGGACTGCTACCTGACCCCCGAAGACCTGGTCACCATGTTCAAGCTGCCGAGCGTCGAGACCGTCTACCAGTGGCGACGCAAGCGCATCGGCCCGGCCGGCTTCCGCGTCGGACGCTACCTCCGCTTCAACCCCGCCGCCGTACAGGCGTGGGAGGCCGAACGCACCGCCCTCGACGACGCGGCCTGAGACTGCCGCACCCCACACCACCAACTTCCCCGGGGAGGGCCACACCGTGGTCCTCCCCGCCCCATGCCCAGAAGGGACCACTCCCCACATGGCAGGCCACATCCAAGACCGCTGGTTCAAGACCGAGACCAACTCCGCCGGCAAGTCCGTCCGCGTCAAGAGCGACCGCCACGGCGCTGGCCTGCGTTACCGGGCCCGCTACGTCGGCCCCGACGGCACTGAGAGGTCCAAGAGCTTCCCCGACGGCAAGAAGCGTCTCGCTGAGAAGTGGCTCAGCGCCATCGAGACGGACATGACGCGAGGTCAGTACACCGACCCCAAGTCCATGCAGATCACGTTCCGGCAGTACGCCGACAAGTGGTTGGACACCAAGACGCCCAGCGTGATGACCCGTAAGGAACTCGGTCGGCGCCTGCGGCTGCACGCCTACCCGGTGCTCGGCTCCCGGCCGATCGGGACGTTCCGGCCGGAGCACATCCGGGAGTTCGTTGCCGCCCTGGAAGCGAAGCCCGGCGTCAGCGCTTCCTACGCCCGGAACATCTTCGCGGACGTTCAGTCGGTCCTGTCCGCCGCTGTCGACGACGCGCTGTTGTCCCGCAACCCGTGCGGTGCCCGGACCGTCCGGCGACCGAAGCCCGACCCGCATCCTGTTATCCCGTGGGTGCCTGATCAGGTGTTCGCCGTTCGCGCGGCCCTTCTGGATCGGTACCGAGCGATGGTCAACGTTGGGGCCGGTTGCGGCCTTCGCCAGGGCGAGGTGTTCGGGCTCGCTGAGGACGCCCTCGACACCGACGGCCGCACGCTCCGCGTGGTCCGCCAGATCAAGCACGTGGAAGGGCACCCGGTGTTCGCCCTCCCCAAGGGCGGCAAGAAGCGGGACGTTCCGCTGCCTGCCTCCGTGGCGGAAGCTCTCCGAGCCCATATGGACGCCTTCAAGCCCGTGGAGATCACACTTCCGTGGGACGTGCCGGAGGGGCCGAAGGTGCCCGCTCGTCTGATCTTCACGGCGGAGCAGGGCGGCATGGTGTGGCGTAGCAACTTCAACGGCAAGGAGTGGAAGCCCGCCCTCGCCGCCGCCGGACTTATCCCGGAGGCGGATGACGATGGCAAGTACGAATCGGCGCGCGAGCACGGCATGCACGCCCTCAGGCACTTCTACGCTTCCGCGCTGTTGGACGCGGGTGAGAACATCAAGGCCGTCAGCGAGTACATGGGGCACGCTGACCCAGGGTTGACGCTTCGGGTGTACGCCCACCTGATGCCCGACAGCCGTAAGCGTGCCCGCCGCGCCATCGACACGGTGTTTGAGCGTGGCCCGCAGCAAGATCCCGGCCCACAGACGGCCCAGTGACCCACGGTCGGCCCCTGAACTGCCCTCCTGTGCAGGTCAGGGGCCTTTTCCATGTCATGACCCTCAGAAGTTCCTCAACTCTGCTTTGGCCGGGAGGGCGGCGGGGCATCCCCGGTGCACGCAAGGAACGAGGCGCCCACGGGGGGCTGCTTCGGGGGACTCGGAAGGACGGTGACGACTATGTTCACCGGATTCATCGTCGCGGTGATCGTGCTCGCGATCGTCGGTGTGGTCGTGGCGACGGCGCGTGCGGGCAGCCGCGGCAAGGCAGGGTTCGGGGGCGGTTCCTCCTCGTCCGGCGGCAGTTGGTGGGCCGGCGACGGCGGCTCCTCGTCCGGGGGCGGGCACCACTCGGGTGGCGGGCACCACTCCGGCCACTCGTGCGGCGGCGGCCACTCGTCGTGCGGGGGCGGATCGTCCTGCGGCGGTGGGTCGTCGTGCGGGGGCGGGGGCGGCTGCGGCGGGGGCGGCCACTGAGACAGGGGAACTCAGACGAAGACGCGGCCCCGGGCACCTGCCCCGGGGCCGCGCTCTTCTCCAGAAACCAGCTGGACCGGCCGGACCAGACGGTTACAGCGTCTTGCCCGTCGTCGGCCCCACGATCAGGCCCTCGCCGAACGCGTCCACCCGGACCGTGTCGCCGTCCTTGACCTCGCCCGCCAGGATCTCCTTGGCGAGCCGGTCGCCGATGGCGCTCTGGACGAGGCGGCGCAGCGGACGGGCACCGTACGCCGGGTCCAGGCCCTCCGTGGCGAGCCAGTCCAGCGCCTCTTCGGTGATCTCCAGGGTGAGGCGCCGCTCCGCCAGCCGCTTGGCCAGACGGTCGATCTGGAGCTTGGCGATGCGCTCCAGCTCGGGCTTGGTCAGCGCCGAGAAGACCACCAGGTCGTCGAGGCGGTTGAGGAACTCCGGCTTGAAGGACGTCCGGACCACCTCCAGGACCTGCTCCTTCTTCTCCGCCTCGCTGGTCAACGGGTCGACCAGGAACTGGCTGCCGAGATTGGAGGTCAGCACCAGGATGGTGTTGCGGAAGTCCACCGTCCGGCCCTGACCGTCCGTCAGCCGGCCGTCGTCCAGCACCTGCAGCAGCACGTCGAAGACCTCGGGGTGCGCCTTCTCGACCTCGTCCAGCAGCACCACGCTGTACGGGCGCCTGCGCACCGCCTCGGTCAGCTGTCCGCCCTCCTCGTAGCCGACGTAGCCGGGAGGCGCGCCCACCAGACGGGCGACGCTGTGCTTCTCGCCGTACTCGGACATGTCGATGCGGACCATGGCCCGCTCGTCGTCGAAGAGGAAGTCGGCGAGCGCCTTGGCGAGTTCGGTCTTGCCGACGCCCGTCGGGCCCAGGAAGAGGAAGGAGCCGGTGGGGCGGTCGGGGTCGGAGATCCCGGCGCGGGTGCGGCGGACGGCGTCCGACACCGCCTGTACGGCCTCCTTCTGGCCGATCAGGCGCCTGCCCAGCTCCTCCTCCATGCGCAGCAGCTTCTGCGTCTCGCCCTCCAGCAGGCGCCCGGCGGGGATGCCGGTCCAGGCGGCGACGGTGTCCGCGATGTCGTCGGAGCCGACCTCCTCCTTGACCATGGTGTCCTTGGCGGCCTCCTCCTCTGCCTCGGAGGCGGCCTCCAAGTCCCTTTCCAGGGCCGGGATCTCGCCGTACAGCAACTTGCTGGCGGTGTCGAAGTCGCCGTCGCGCTGGGCGCGTTCGGCGGTGCCGCGCAACTCGTCGAGCTTCTCCTTGAGTTCACCGACGCGGTTGAGGGACTGCTTCTCCTTCTCCCAGCGGGCGGTCAGGCCGCGCAGTTCCTCCTCCTTGTCGGCGAGATCGCGGCGCAGCTTCTCCAGCCGCTCGCGGGAAGCCGGGTCGGTCTCCTTCTCCAGCGCCAGCTCCTCCATCTTCAACCGGTCGACGGCGCGCTGGAGTTCGTCGATCTCGACCGGGGAGGAGTCGATCTCCATGCGCAGCCGCGAGGCGGCCTCGTCGACGAGGTCGATCGCCTTGTCGGGCAGGAAGCGGGAGGTGATGTAGCGGTCGGAGAGGGTAGCGGCGGCGACGAGCGCGCTGTCGGCGATCTGGACCTTGTGGTGGGCCTCGTAACGGCCCTTGAGGCCGCGGAGGATCGCGATGGTGTCCTCGACGGTCGGCTCGGCGACCAGGACCTGCTGGAAGCGGCGCTCCAGGGCGGGGTCCTTCTCGATGCGCTCGCGGTACTCGTCGAGGGTGGTGGCGCCGACCATGCGCAGTTCGCCGCGGGCCAGCATGGGCTTGAGCATGTTGCCGGCGTCCATCGCGGAGTCGCCTCCGGCGCCCGCGCCGACGACGGTGTGCAGCTCGTCGATGAAGGTGATGATCTGGCCGTCCGAGTCCTTGATCTCGGCCAGGACGGTCTTCAGCCGCTCCTCGAACTCACCGCGGTACTTCGCCCCGGCGACCATCGCGCCGAGGTCCAGGGCGACCAGCCGCTTGTCCTTCAGCGACTCGGGCACGTCCCCCTTGACGATCCGCTGGGCGAGCCCCTCGACGACGGCGGTCTTGCCGACGCCGGGCTCGCCGATGAGCACGGGATTGTTCTTGGTACGGCGCGAAAGCACCTGTACGACGCGGCGGATCTCCTGGTCGCGGCCGATGACGGGGTCGAGCTTGCCGTCCCGGGCCGCCGCCGTGAAGTCGGTGCCGAACTTCTCCAGGGCCTTGTACTGGCCCTCGGGGTCGGGTGTGGTCACCCGGCGTCCTCCCCTCGCCTTCTGAAAGGCTTCCTGCAGCTTCTTGGCACTGGCCCCCTGCCCGGACAGTACGTCACCGGCCGGCCCGCCCTTGGCGGCGATGCCGAGGAGCAGATGTTCGGTGGAGAGGTACTCGTCGCCGAGGTCGCGGGCGCGCTCGGTGGCGTCGGCGATGACGGCGAGCAGCTCGCGGTTGGGCTGCGGGGGCGCGACGGTGGAACCGGTCACGCTGGGCAGTCCGGCGAGGATCTTCTCCGCTCCGGCGCGTACGGCCGCCTGGTCGGCGTCGACGGCGGCCAGCAGGTCGGTGATGTTCTCGTTGTCCTGCCCCTGGAGCAGGGCGAGGAGCAGGTGGGCGGGGGTGAGGTCGGGGTGCCCCTCGGTCACGGCGCGGTTGCTCGCCGCGTTGATGGCGTCCCGGCTCCGGTTGGTCAGCTCGGCGTCCACGTTCGCGCTCTCCTCCTGCCACGTTCTCCAGTTGCTGACTCAGTCAGCGTACACAAAGTTGAGTCTATTCCGCTCAAGGGTAGAGCAGGAGGTCCCCAGGGGCTAAGTTCCGGGCATGGCGACCTACACCCAGGACCCCGGCGCCCCGGACCCCGCGTACCTCCGTTTCTGGCGGGAACGCCACCTGTGCACGCTCACGACCCTCCGCCCGGACGGCAGTCCGCACGTGGTGCCCGTCGGTGTCACATACGACCCCGAGGCACGACTGGCTCGGGTGATCACCAACAAGTCCAGTACGAAGGTGGCCCATGTGCTGGCGGCCGGATCCGAGGGGGCACGGGTCGCCGTGTGCCAGGTGGACGGACGGCGCTGGGCGACGCTGGAGGGCCGGGCGGCCGTACGGACGGACCGCGCGCGGGTCGCGGAGGCCGAGCGGCGCTACGCCGAGCGCTACGAGCGCACTCCGGCGCCGAATCCCGACCGGGTGGTGATCGAGATCGAGCTGGCGCGGGCGATGGGGCAGGGGTGACGGCCGGGGACGACGGCCGGCTACGACGGCCGGGGACAACCCCGGGTAGCCGATTTCCGGCCAGGGACAGGCAGCCCTCGTTCTGGCCGATACCCCGAAATGTCGCCCAAAACTGCAGCGGGGGGGGCCGGGGGGGGGGGGGGGGGTGGGGGGGGGGGGGGGGGGGCCCCGTGGGGGATGTTAGAAGGGGGGGTGTGGGGGGGCGGCTGGGGGGGGGGGGGGGGTGGTGGGTTCAT
>NZ_JBEXXQ010000013.1:0-38505 GCF_040630525.1 Streptomyces sp. NPDC005799 | reverse complement strand
CCGGGGTCCCCCTCGGGCCGCGCCCGCCCCGCCCCCCGGGGTGCCCCCCCACCCACCCAACGCCCCACAACCCGGGGCGCGCCACCCCGTTCGCCCCCCCCCCCCCCCCCCGCTGCGGGGGGAAGCACCTGAGCGATCTGTTACGACGGGGGAATCGCGTCAGGCACTGCGGGGGGTGGCTGAGATGGTCCGAACTTGGGGGGTTTCCGGTTCCACCAGCCGATGGTCTCGTTGGTCCAGGTTCACAAAGATCATTCCGTACCGGACGGCACACCGCACGGGCTGCGGCGCCCCCCGAGGCCGCCGCAGACACCGGTACGCCCGTACGTCCTCGTCCTCGTCCCGCGTGACGACGACCGGCTCACCGAAGACGGTCACCATCAGCGAGTCACCGGAGTGGGGGATCGCGGTGACGAGGTCGATGAAGTGCCAGCCCGAGCGGTAGGCGGTGGCCATCTCGCGGCGGAAGGAGCGGTCGTCGGGTGGGGTGGTCATGACTGCACGGCCCAGCTGCTGTCCGTCGGGGCGACCCAGGAGCTGTCCCCCGGGACGTCGGACGCCACGATCGCCCAGCTGCTGTCACCGGCGGCCGCGGCCTGCACGCGCCAACTGCTGTCCTGCGCGACAGCGCCCTTCGTCTCCGCGTGACCGGTCAGTGCACCGAAGGCCAGAGCGGCGGAGAAGGCGGCGACAAGCGCCGAGCGAAGCATTCTCTTATGCATAGTCGGCTTCGTCCTCATGTAAAGGTCACCTCTCCCCCGTCCGAATACGACGATGGCCCATTCCGGCACGTCATGGCCACACAAACGATGCATCATGTTCCTGCACGTTCAGGACCCTGGGGGGTGGAGATTTGGCGATAAATGAGACTAAGCGGACACATCCCCACGGGCTGACCGACCTGTGCGAGGACGGGCGCCGCCTTTATGGGAACGCTCTCCGGACGGGACGCCTAGCCCGTGCGGATGTGGAACCTGCGCCCTGTTTGATGGAGTTCGCCCTTCTTCATCCCGATCCCGACGACCCGAACTGGCTACGTCCAGTACCCCCCTCGATCGCCCTGGCCCAGCGGCTCAACCCGATCGAGTACGAGATCACCCAGCGCCGCCGGGAGTCCATCGAACTCGCCGACGCTTTCGAGCCGTTCATGAGCATCAGTGCCCAGCCGACGGCCACCACTCACTCCATCACCGTGCTGGAGGGCCTGGACCGGATCAACGCGGCGCTCGACCTGGCCACCGCCCAGACCCACACGGAGATGCTCACGGTCCAGCCGAGCCGCCGCCGCCTGGAGCACACCCTCACCAAGGCGCTGGAGCGCGACAGGCCGCTGATCGAGCGGGGGTGCCGCATCCGGACGCTGTACCAGCATCCGGCCCGCTACAGCCCGGAGACGCTGGCCTACGTCGCCCAGTTCACCGACGGCAAGGTCGAGTACCGGACGATCGACGAGTTGGTCGAGCGGCTGATCATCTGCGACGAGACCGTGGCGTTCATCCCGACCCGTGACGACGGGGAGGTGGCCCTGGAGCTCCGCCATCCCGGGCTCGTCCGCTATCTGATCAAGGTCTTCGAGTTCATGTGGGCGCGTGCGGTGCCGTTGAGCGCCGGCGCCCCGTACGAGACCGCCTCGGACGGCATCACGGAGATCCAGCACTCCATCGCCAAACTCCTGGTCGAGGGGCATGTGGACGAGGCGATCGCCCGGCGTCTGGGCATGAACGTGCGCACGTGCCGCGCCCACATCGCCAAGCTCGCGACGGCTCTGGGCAGCGGCAGCCGGGCGCAACTCGGGTTCCGCATAGCCCAGTCGGGGCTTCTGGAGCAGGACCTCTGAGTCCGGGAGGGAGCGGCCCGATGGCCTCGGCAACGCATCCGGAGCACGATGCGGACGAGCTGTGCTCCGGGGCAGCGGCGCTGTACGAACGCGCACTGCGCGAAGGCCATCTGCGCCCCGAGGACGTCGACGCGACACCCTGTCTGGTCGACTTCGGGCTGCTGCGGCCCTCGGTCGATGATCCCAACCGCCTGGAGCCGGTCACGCCCGTCGTCGCCCTGCACCGGCTGCTGAGCACCTCGGAGGAACGCGTCGCCCTCGAACGGCGCCGCGAGGCACGGCTCGCCGACCTCTTCGAGCCCCTCATGCGGCTCGACGGCCGGCGCACCGCGGCCGGCGACTCCTCGGTCGCGGCCGTGCTCGACGGCTCCGACCGCATCGGCCGGGCCATCACCCAGGCCTTGGCCGAGGGCCGTGAGGAACTGCTCGCCATCCAGCCGCACATCAGCCACACCCAGACACCGCTCGCGGTCCGTGCGGACGCCCTCGTGCGCGACCAGGACTTCCTCGACCGCGGCGGCCGGATCCGCACGCTCTATCAGCACACCCTCAGGCACGCGCCCTCGGTCCTCGCCCGTTACGAGCGGCTGAGGGGAGACGCCCAGGCCCGCACCCTCGACGAGATCACCGACCGGCTCCTCGTCGTGGACCGCACCGTCGCCTTCATCCCCGCCAACGCGGACCGCACGCTCGCCCTGGAGATCCGCCACCCGGTCATCGTGGCGTTCCTCGCCACCGCCTTCGACCGCCTGTGGCGCCTGGCCACCCCCATGCACCCGCAGGCGGCGGAGCCCGTCGCCCCCGACGGCATCACCCCCCGCCAACGCGCCATCGCCACCCTCCTCGTCGAGGGCCACACCGACGCCGTGATCGCCGACCGGCTGGGCTTGAACATCCGTACCGCCCGAGTGCACATCGCCAAGCTCGCCGCCACGCTCGGCAGTGACAGCCGGGCGCAGCTCGGTTACCTCATCGCACGGTCGGGGATCCTCGACCGGGAAGAGTGACCGAAGGAGTGACCTTCTCAGGGCCGCGGGGCCCGTCCAGGCCCACCTGGGCGATGCGAACGCCGAGTTGGGTGCGGCTGGCGGCGCCCAGGGTCTCGGAGAGACGGGCGATGTGGGCGCGGCAGGTGCGGACGCTTATGCCCAGGCGCTCGGCGATGACCGCGTCCTGGTGGCCTTCCGCGAGCAGCGCCGCGATGGACTGCTCGCGGTGGGAGATGCCCTCGATGCCGGTGTCCGGGAGGGGCGCGGTGAGGGGGATGGCCAGGCGCCACAGGCGGTCGAAGACCGTGCCGAGGTAGCCGACCAGGGCCGGGTGACGCAGTTCCAGGGCGAGGGTGCGGTCCGCGTTGGCGGGGATGAAGGCCACCGTGCGGTCGAAGAGGATCAGCCGGTCGATGACCTCGTCGAGGGTGCGTGCCTCGACCGCGTTGCCCATCAGCTCCAGGTAGTTGAGCAGGCCCTGCCCGTGGCGGGCGACGTGCGTGTACAGGTCGCGCATCCGCACGCCCCGCGCCCGCAGCTCCAGCGCCCGGTGCAGCCCCTCCGTCAGCTCGTGCTCGGGACGGATGCCGCCCGGCTGCACGGTGAGCACCTCCGTGGTGCACGCCTGTGTCGCCTCGTCCATCGCCGCCTGGATGCGGGAGAGCCCGTCCAGCACCCGGATCGCCGTGCCCTCGGCGGCGCCCACCTGCACGGCCGGCCCGAGTCCCGCGTACCACTCGACGGCGGCCACCGCCGAGCCCACCCGCCGCTGATTGGCGCTGACCTGGTCGTGGACCTCGCGCAGCAGCCGCGTCATGACCTCCAGCGGGGACGTCGGCACCAGCCAGTCCATGTCGTCGGGGTCGGGGTGCAGCAGGGCCAGGTCCAGCAGACAGGGCACCGGCTCGGCGTCGCGGCGCGCCACGCGGCCCCGCCGTACGGCCCGGGAATACACACGATCCCCGGCCTCGCACAGTCGGTCAGCACCGTGTGGATGCTCGTCGGCGTGCCCGGTCATCGCCCATTTCACCCCCGCATCCGGCGTGTTCCGCAGCGCAACTATGCGCGGACACTCCCGGCTCCGCAACACGGCTCCGGGCGGCACGGGCGTCGAAATGCGCCTGTGTGCCCGGCTATTACCGGCCCGCCGCCCGCCCGGCTGCAACAAGCTGAGGGGGTGTGGACCGGCCACACCGGAGCAGCGGCGGAGCCCGTCCTTCCGCGCAAGCTCCCGGAAATGCCTCAGTGATCGCCGTGTTACGAATCGCATCTAACGTCCCCTCATGGCGGACATATTCGACGCATACGCGTTGGCCGACGCGTGGGACGAGATGTTCGAACGGCCGGGTGAGGTCAGGACCGCCTATGAGCCGGTGCTGGCCGCACTTCAGCCGATCGAACCGAGTGAACTGCGCTTCCGGGCGGACCAGATGGCCCGGGCGTTCACCGACCGAGGCGTCACGTACGCCTTCGCGGGCGAGGAGCGGCCCTGGCCGCTGGACCTCGTGCCCAGGATCCTCGACGCCCTGGAATGGGATCTCATACACCGCGGGGTGAGTCAGAGAGTCAGGGCCCTGGAGGCCTATCTCGCCGACGCCTACGGGCCCTGCCGTGCCTTCGAGGACGGTGTCGTGCCCTGGCGGCTGCTGCTCAACTCCCCGCACTTCCATCGTGCCGCGCACGGGGTCGAACCCCCGGGCGGGGTGCGCATCCATGTGGCCGGAATCGATCTGGTGCGGGACGAGGCCGGGGACTTCCGGGTGCTCGAGGACAACGTGCGGGTGCCCAGCGGGGTGTCGTACGTCATCGAGAACCGCAGGGCCATGACCCGGATCTTCCCCTCCCTCTTCGCCGAACAGCACGTGCTGCCGGTCGACGGGTACTGTCACCGGCTGCTCGCGGCCCTGCGCGCCGCCGCGCCCGACGGGGTGCAGGACCCGAGGGTGGTGGTGCTGACCCCGGGGCCCAGCAACGCCGCCTACTTCGAACACGCCCTGCTGGCACGGCTGATGGGCGTGCAGCTGGTCGAGGGGCACGACCTGGTGTGCCGCGCCAACCGGGTGTGGATGCGTACGACGCGCGGCGAGGTGCCGGTCCATGTCGTATACCGGCGCCTGGACGACGACTTCCTCGACCCGCTGCACTTCCGTCCCGACTCGGTGATCGGCTGCCCCGGCATCATGGGCGCCGCGATGGCGGGCAACGTCACACTCGCGAACGCCGTGGGCAATGGGATCGCCGACGACAAACTGCTCTACACCTACGTCCCGGACCTCATCCGCTACTACCTCTCCGAGGAACCGATTCTTCCCAATGTGCAGTCCTACCGGCCCGACGAGCCGGGGCAGTTGGAGGCGGTGCTCGACCAGATCGAGCAGTTGGTGATCAAGCCGGTCGACGGTGCCGGCGGACAGGGCATCGTCATCGGGCCGAAGGCCGACCGGGAGACCCTGGAACGCACTCGCAAAGCCGTCGCCGCCGACCCGCGCGGCTTCATCGCCCAGCGGCCCGTCGCCCTGTCCACCTCCCCAACCCTGGCCGGCGAGCGTATGGCGCCGCGCCACATCGACCTGCGTCCGTTCGCCGTGAACGACGGCGACGAGGTGTGGGTGCTGCCCGGCGGGCTCACCCGCGTCGCCCTCCAGGAGGGCAACCTGATCGTCAACTCCAGCCAGGGCGGAGGCTCCAAGGACACCTGGGTACTGGCGGAGGGCCCCGCCGAACAGCCCGCGCCCGAGCCGGACCCCGCGATCCCCGCCGTCGCCCCGCGCCGGCTCGGCCCCGACGGCACCCGAGCGGTCGTACAGGATGGGGCGCAGCAGTGAACGACGTGATCCTCTCCCGGATAGCCGAGTCCCTGACCTGGACCGGCCGTTACGTCGAGCGGGCCGACGCCACCGGCCGCATCCTCGACGCCTATCTGCACCGCATGCTGGAGGACCCCTGGCGCGACGAGGACGCGGCCTGCCGGTCGCTGTACGCGATCCTCGGCATGGACGCGGGCGGCTCGCGCGTGGACATGCAGCAGGTCCTCGACCAGCTGGCCTTCGACGCCCGTTCCACGGGCTCCATCGAGGGCGCGCTGGGCGCCGCCCGGCTCAACGCGCGCAGCGCCCGTGAGGCCGTCTCCTCGGAGATGTGGGAGTGCCTGAACTCCACCTGGCACGCCCTGGCCGACCAGCGGATGGCGGCCCGCCGCACCGGCCCCTACGCCTATCTGGAACTCGTGCGCCGCCGGGCCGCCCTCTTCTTCGGCCTGGCCGACTCCACCATGAGCCGGGACGACAGCTGGCGGTTCGTCGTGCTGGGCCGGAGCCTGGAGCGGGTGGACATGACCGTACGGCTGCTGTCCGTACGGGTGCTGGACGCGGCGCACGCGCCCGACTGGCCGACCCTGCTGAGCGCCTCCGGCGCGGACGAGGCGTACGCGCGCGTGTACGGCGGTTTCGGCGACACCCCGCGCGTGGCGGAGTTCCTGCTCCTGGACCGCGACTTCCCGCGCTCGGCGCTGCACGCGCTGACCACGGCCGAGGAGTGCCTCACCGCCCTCGGCCGCCCCCGTCAGGACCCCGCGCGCCGCCCCATCGGCCGGCTGCGCACCCGCCTCGAATACCTGGACACCCACGCCCTCGAGGACCAGCTGCCGGACCTTCTGGGGGACCTGCAGCAGGCCTGCATGGCGTCCGCGGACGCGGTGGCCGAGCGGTTCTTCCCCTACCCGGGGCCCGTCGAGTGGGCCCAGGAAGGAGCGTGAGCATGACCCGCCGGCTCCGCATCAAGCACACCACCCGCGTCTCGTACGCCCAGCCCGCGGCCTCCTCGCACAACGAGGTCCGCATGACCCCGCTGACGCTGCCGGGCCAGACCACCCTGGACGCCCGGGTCACCGTCAACCCGACGACGCCCACCTGGTCGTACTGGGACTACTGGGGCACCCAGGTCACCGGCTTCGACCTGATGGACCCGCACGGCCACCTCACCATCACGGCCTCCAGCCTGGTCGAGACCTCCCCGCCGGGCCCGCTGCCCCGGCCGCCCGAGTGGTCCGAGCTCCCCGACCGGATCGCCGGCTCCCGCCTGCTGGAGTACGCGACCCCGACGGGCCGTACGACGGTCCCCGCCAAGCTGGTGAAGAAGGCGCGGAAGGCCGCGGCCGGCCTCGACCCGCACGAGACGGCGCTCGCGGTCTCCGCCCTGGTCGCCGACCGGGTCTCCTACCTCCCCGGCGCCACCAGCGTGAACACCTCGCCGGCCCAGGCATGGGAACAGGGCGCGGGCGTCTGCCAGGACATCACCCACCTCACCATCGCCCTGTTGCGGGGCGTCGGCCTGCCCGCGCGCTATGTCTCCGGCTACCTCCACCCCGAGCGGGAGGCCGAACTGCACCGGCCCGTCGCCGGGCAGAGCCACGCCTGGATCGAGTACTGGGCGGGCGAGTGGTGCGGGCACGACCCCACCAACCGGGTCCGCGCCGACGAGTCCCACGTGGTGGTGGCCCGCGGTCGGGACTACGACGACGTCACCCCGCACAAGGGCGTCTACCGGGGCGTGGCGGGCGGCCCGCCGGAGGTGACGGTCGAGTTCACTCGGGTGGCGTGAGAACGGGCGGGAGGGCCGAACGGGCGGGAGGACCGGTTCCGTCACCTGGCCCCGGCCCTCCTCGTCACATCACGTCACTTCATGTCACTTCAGGCCGATGGCCGCGCACTTCGACTTGTACTCGCCGGTGCAGATGTCGGAGATCTTGTAGAAGCCGTCCGCGACGACCGTCGACTTGATGTTCTTCTTCGTCACGGCGGTCACGGTGAGCAGCTGCGCCGGGATGGCCTTGTTGGTGGGACTGTCCACGCTGTCCTGGGTGAGGGCGTCGAACTGGATGTCGTGGCCCTGGACCTTGGCGACGGCCATCTGCGCGGCGGCCGCGGCCTCGTCCGGGTAGGACTTGTAGACGGTCATGTACTGCTCGCCCGAGACGATCCGCTGCACGGCCGGGAGTTCCGCGTCCTGCCCCGTGATCGCCGGCAGCTTGGTGACGCCCGCGTTCTCCAGGGCCTTGACGATGCCGCCGGCCATGCCGTCGTTGGCGGAGTAGACGGCCGCGATGTTGTCCTTGCCGATCTTCTCGATCGCCTTGGTCATGTTGGCCTGGGCGTTCTCCGGCTTCCAGTCGACGGTGTCGAAGGAGTCGGCGATCGTCACCTTGCCGCCCAGCTCGGACAGCGCGCCCGCCTTGAACTGCTTGGCGTTGGGGTCGGTCGACGAGCCGTTCATCATGACGACCTTGTCGGAGGTGTCGGCCTCGCTGCCGAGGGCCTCCAGCAGGGTACGTGCCTGGACCTCGCCGACCAGCTCGTTGTCGAAGGAGATGTACGCGTCGATCGGGCCCTCGGCGAGGCGGTCGTAGGCGATGACCGGGACGCCCGCGTCCTTGGCCTTCTGCACCTCGGGCGCGATGGCGTGCGAGTCGACGGCGTCCAGCAGGATGATGTCGACCTTGTCGTCGATCATCTTCTGCATCTGGGACGCCTGCTTCTTCGCGTCCTGCCCGGCGTTGGCGTAGTCGACCTTGCCCTCGTTCCTCGTGAGGGAGGCGACCTGCTTCTTGACGATGGGGTAGTCGAAGTTCTCGTAGCGCGTGTTCGCCGTCTCCGGCAGCAGCAGACCTACCGTGACGTCGTCGCCCTTCGTGGGCCTCGCCGAGGCGCCGCTGTCCGACACGCCCAGCATGCTGCAGCCCGCCAGCGAGAGGGACAGCGTGGACGCGGCCACGGATATGGCGATACGACGCATGGAACTGCTCACTGGCCTGCTCACTTCTGATGCTTTCGGGACACGGGCGCCTCAATGCGACCGGATGACTGAAAAGCCAACGCGGCACCCACCCCGGGCGTCAAGCGGAACTACTTAACGAGTGCGCAACGCCACGCTCCGCTTGTGTTGTGAAGACCTGGCACAACCTTCACCAATGGACCTTTACGGACCCTCCATCGAGCACCTCGATGATCACCGCGCCCTCACGTACCCCCACACGAAGAGACCCCGGAATCAGCCATTCCGGGGTCTCTTTCGAAAGACGGGGGTGCCGCTGGTACTGGCCTTCTTCAGTCGGCCTTCTTCAGTCGGCCTTCTTCAGTCGGCCTTCTTCAGTCCTTGGCCTTCTTCGGGCGCCAGACCACCAGCGCGCTGGTCTGCTGCACCTCCTGATACGGCACCAGGTCACGCCGGTACGACGCGTGCACGGCCGCCTCGCGCTGCTGCATCGCCGCCGCCGCGCCGTCGACGGCGGCCTGGAGCTCGGCGACGCGCTGCTGGAGCGCGGCGACCTGGTTCTCCAGCTCGATGATGCGCTTGATGCCGGCCAGGTTGACGCCCTCGTCCTGCGACAACTGCTGCACCTGACGCAGCAGTTCGATGTCGCGGGCCGAGTAACGCCGGCCCCGGCCCGCGGTGCGGTCCGGGGAGACCAGGCCCAGGCGGTCGTACTGACGCAGGGTCTGCGGGTGCAGACCGGACAGCTGGGCCGCAACCGAGATGACGTAGACCGGGGTCTCCTCGGTCAGTTCATACGGCCCACGAAAATTGTCACCGCGCCGACGGCCGTCCATCTTCGTCATGCTCCCTTCGCGGCCTGGAACAACTCCGCCCGCGGGTCCTCGCCCGCGGTCGCCTCGCGATACGCCTCGAGTGCGTCACGAGCCTTCCCCGTCACGTCCTTGGGGACACTCACCTCGACGGTGACCAGCAGGTCCCCGCGGGTGCCGTCCTTGCGGACCGCGCCCTTGCCCCGTGCGCGCATGGTGCGGCCGTTGGGCGTGCCCGGCGGCAGCTTCAGGGTGACCGGCGGCCCGCCCAGGGTCGGCACACGGACCTCGCCGCCCAGGGCGGCCTCCGCGAACGTCACCGGGACGGTCACCGTCAGGTTGTCGCCCTTGCGGCCGAACACGGGGTGCCCGGACACATGGACCGTGACGTACAGGTCGCCCGCGGGGCCGCCCCGCTCGCCGGGCGCACCCTTGCCGCGCAGCCGGATGCGCTGCCCGTCGGAGACACCGGCCGGGATGCGGACCTGCATGGTGCGCGAGGACTTGGCGCGTCCCGAGCCCTTGCAGACCTCGCAGGGGTTCTCCGCGATCAGGCCGCGGCCCTTGCAGTCGGGGCAGGGGTCGGTGAGGGAGAACCCTCCGCCGGATCCCCGGGCGACCTGTCCGGTGCCGACGCACGTCGGGCACACCCGCGGGTTGCCGTTCGCGTCGCCGGTGCCCGAACAGGCCTTGCACGGTGCCTGCGAGGACATCCGCAGCGGGACCGTCGCCCCCTCGATCGCCTCGGTGAAGCTGAGGCTGACCTCGGTGTCGATGTCCTGGCCGCGCCGCGGCTGGGTACGGGTCGTGCCCGTACCGCCGCGATTGAACAGGCCCCCGAAGACGTCACCGAGCCCGCCGCCGAAACCGCCGGAGCCCCCGCTCTGGGCGCCGCCTCCGAAGAGGTCGCCCAGGTCGAAGTTGAAGGACCCGCCGCCCGCGCCCGGCCCCGGGCGGAAGCCGCCGTTGCCGAAGAGGGTGCGGGCCTCGTCGTACTCCTTGCGCTTCTTGGGGTCGCCGAGGACGTCGTTCGCCTCGGAGATCTCCTTGAAGCGCTCCTCGGCCTTGGCGTTGCCCTTGTTGGCGTCCGGGTGGAACTCGCGGGCGAGCTTCCGGTACGCCTTCTTGATCTCGGCCTCGGTGGCGTCCTTGGGGACGCCGAGGACCTTGTAGTAGTCCTTCTCGATGAAGTCCTTGGTGCTCATCCCCGACGCGCCCCCTTTCCGGTGTTCCGATCGGTACCTACGTCAGCCCTCCTCAGGGCCGTTGTCCTTCTTCTCCTCGGCCGCCGGGGCCTCCTCGGCCCCCTCGGCCTTCACCGTCTGCGCGCCCGGCTGCGGTTCGGCGACCGCCACCCGCGCGGGGCGGATGGTGCGCTCGCCGATGCGATACCCGGGCTGCAGGATCGCCACGCAGGTCGTCTCGGTGACGTCCGGAGCGTAGGAGTGCATCAGGGCCTCGTGGATGGTCGGGTCGAAGGGCTCGCCCTCCTTGCCGAACTGCTGCAGACCCATCTTCGCCGCGACGGTCTCCAGCGACTCCCCGACGGACTTGAATCCGCCGACGAGTTCGCCGTGCTCCCGCGCGCGGCCGATGTCGTCGAGCACGGGCAGGAGCTCGGTCAGGAGGTTCGCGATGGCGATCTCCTTGACCGTGATCCGGTCCCGCTCCACGCGGCGGCGGTAGTTCTGGAACTCGGCCTGCAGCCGCTGGAGGTCCGCCGTGCGCTCCTCGAGCGCCTTGCGCACCTGGTCCAGCTGGGCCGTCAGACCGGCGATCTGCGCTGCGTCCCCGGCCGGGGCCGCCCCCTCGGAGGCGGCCTTCGGCTCGGCGTCGTCAGAGGTGGCGCCGGAGGGGACGTCGGGCTTCTCCTCGAAGCCCGGGGTCTCCTCCGTCACGCGGCACCGTCCTTGCGCTCGTCGTCCACGATCTCGGCGTCCACGACGTCGTCCTCGGCCTTGGGGGCCTCATCGCCGGCGGACGCGCCACCTGCGGCCTGGGCGGCCTGGGCGTCGGCGTACATGGCCTGGCCGAGCTTCTGCGAGACGGCCGCGACCTTCTCGGTGGCGGTGCGGATCTCGGCGGTGTCCTCGCCCTTGAGCGCGGCCTTCAGCTCCTCGACGGACGCCTCGACCTCGGTCTTGATCTCGCCGGGGACCTTGTCCTCGTTGTCCTTGAGGAACTTCTCCGTCTGGTAGACGAGCTGCTCGCCCTGGTTGCGGGTCTCGGCGGCCTCGCGGCGGCGGTGGTCCTCCTCCGCGTACTGCTCGGCCTCCTGGCGCATCCGGTCGACCTCGTCCTTCGGCAGCGAGGAGCCGCCGGTGACGGTCATCTTCTGCTCCTTGCCCGTGCCCAGGTCCTTGGCGGTCACGTGCATGATGCCGTTGGCGTCGATGTCGAAGGACACCTCGATCTGCGGGACGCCACGGGGCGCCGGCGGCAGACCGGTCAGCTCGAACATCCCGAGCTTCTTGTTGTACGCCGCGATCTCGCGCTCGCCCTGGTAGACCTGGATCTGCACGGACGGCTGGTTGTCCTCGGCCGTGGTGAAGATCTCGGAGCGCTTGGTCGGGATCGTGGTGTTGCGCTCGATGAGCTTGGTCATGATGCCGCCCTTGGTCTCGATGCCGAGGGACAGCGGGGTGACGTCGAGCAGCAGGACGTCCTTGACCTCACCCTTGAGGACACCGGCCTGGAGCGAGGCGCCGATGGCGACGACCTCGTCCGGGTTCACGCCCTTGTTGGCCTCCTTGCCGCCGGTCAGCTCCTTGACGAGCTCGGCGACGGCGGGCATACGGGTGGAGCCACCGACCAGGACGACGTGGTCGATCTCGTTGATCGAGATGCCGGCGTCCTTGATGACGTTGTGGAACGGCGTCTTGCAGCGCTCCAGCAGGTCGGCCGTCAGCTGCTGGAACTGGGCACGGGTGAGCTTCTCGTCCAGGTGCAGCGGGCCCTCGGCGGAAGCCGTGATGTAGGGCAGGTTGATCGAGGTCTCGGTGGACGAGGACAGCTCGATCTTGGCCTTCTCGGCAGCCTCACGCAGACGCTGCAGCGCCATCTTGTCCTTGCCGAGGTCCACACCGTGACCGGACTTGAACTGCTGCACCAGGTAGTCGACGACGCGCTGGTCCCAGTCGTCACCACCGAGGTGGTTGTCACCGTTGGTGGCCTTCACCTCGACGACGCCGTCGCCGATCTCCAGGAGGGACACGTCGAAGGTGCCGCCACCGAGGTCGAAGACGAGGATCGTCTGGTCGTCCTTGTCGAGGCCGTACGCGAGCGCGGCCGCGGTCGGCTCGTTCACGATGCGCAGGACGTTCAGACCGGCGATCTCGCCGGCCTCCTTGGTCGCCTGACGCTCGGAGTCGTTGAAGTACGCCGGGACGGTGATGACCGCGTCGGTCACCTTCTCGCCCAGGTAGGACTCGGCGTCGCGCTTCAGCTTCTGCAGGATGAAGGCGGAGATCTGCTGCGGGTTGAAGGGCTTCCCGTCGAGCTCCATCTTCCAGTCGGTGCCCATGTGGCGCTTCACGGACCGGATGGTCCGGTCCACGTTGGTGACCGCCTGACGCTTGGCCACCTCGCCGACGAGCACCTCACCGTTCTTCGCGAAGGCGACGACGGACGGCGTGGTCCTGGCGCCCTCGGCGTTGGTGATGACGGTGGGCTCGCCGCCCTCCAGAACGCTGACGACGGAGTTAGTCGTGCCCAGGTCGATGCCGACCGCACGTGCCATGGTTGGTTCCTCCAGCTGACTTGAGTGCAACGGACTCAAGTGTGCATGACGTCTGCGATTGGGTCAACAGACCTGAGTCACCAAGACTCAACTCTTATCCGTTCCTTACACGCAACTGGCCTCTGACCTGCGTGGACGCAGAACCCCTAGGGGGATGACCAGGGATCCGAAGGAGTACGAGCACCACACACAACGCTCCTCCCCCCACCCAGAACACGCCCGAGTCCGCGATCCACCCCAGATGCACGAGCACCCCGACCAGCACCCCCGCAAACGCCCCGAGCCCGAGCAGCACGGTCACCCCGGGACCGGTCAGCCCCGTCCGCCGCAGCCGGTGCGCGAGATGGTCCGGCCCGCGCCGCAGCACCGGCCGCCCGCCCAGCAGCCGCGCCAGCACGACGAGGAGTACGTCGGCACTCGCGACGGCGGTCAGCGCGAACAGCACGCCCGCGCTGGGGGCCAACCCGTAGCCGGCCCGGGTGGACACGGCGGACGCGGCCAGCACGAACCCCGTGAAGAGCGAGCCGCACGAGCCGAGCCCCACGCGCGCGGGATGCCAGTTGTGCATCAGGAACCCGGTCAGCGCGGCCGCCAGCACACTGAGCAGCACGGCGAGCCCGTCCATCATCTCGGCCGCCGCGCAGGCGCCCACCCCGAAGGCGGTGACCACCCCGACGGTCCCCGCGAGCGCGTCGGCGTGGTCGAGCGCCCGGAAGGCGAGGGCGACGAAGGTGATCCACCCCACGGCCAGCAGCCCCGCCGGCACGCCGGTCTCGTCGTACGGCACCACACAGGCCGCCGCCACCGCCGTACCGACGACCAGCACCCGCGCCTTGACCCTCCGCACGTCCGCGACCAGCCCGAGCGCGGCGACGGCGGCCCCCGTGACGACCAGTCGGCCCACGTCGCCGCCGAGCCGTGTCACCCCGAACCCGTCCCCTCCGACCGCGACCAGGCAGGTGGCCAGGACGACCGCGACTCCCCCGAACAGCGGCAGGGGCCGCTGCCGCCGCCGGTCGACCACCCCGAGACGCAGGGCGGGGACCCGCAGCAGCGCGCTGAGCACGGCGGCGAGCAGGAGGGCGGTGGTGGCGGCGGCGATCCCGTAGAGCACGGATCTAAGTTAGGGGCGAATGTAGCAATTTGGTACGAATAACACGATCGGATCGTGTGGGATCTTTGAGGTCACCCTCAGCGACGCAGATCACCGAACCGCTGACTACAGTGCGGCGGAGAATGTGGGTAGTCTCAGACGGACTGCATAAGTTACCGCTTAGTAATCTCGGGGAATCCGCTGAGAGACCCCGCAGAACCCCCTCGCAGGCCCGAGGAGCCCCGAAATGCAACTCGCCGCGATCATCGTGTCGCTGGTACTCGCCGTGGTCGGCGTGGCGCTGTTCGGCCGTGCCATCGCTCAGATCTACCGCTTCGTACGCCTCGGCCAGGACGTGCCCGCGGGAACCCGCACCGACGACTGGACCGCCCGCACCGCCACGGTGATCCGGGAGTTCCTCGGCCACACCCGGATGAACCGCTGGGGTGTCGTCGGTGTCGCCCACTGGTTCGTCGCGGTCGGCTTCTTCTCCCTGGTGCTCACCCTGGTCAACGCCTTCGGCCAGCTCTTCCAGGCCGACTGGGTGCTGCCGGTCATCGGGCACTGGCTGCCGTACGAGCTGTTCGTCGAGTTCATCGGCACCATGACGTCCCTGGGCATCCTCACCCTGATCGTCATCCGGCAGCTGAGCCACCCGCGGCGGCCCGGGCGCAAGTCACGGTTCGCGGGCTCCAACTTCGGCCAGGCCTACTTCGTCGAGTCGGTCATCCTCATCATCGGCCTCGCGATCATGACCCTGCGGGGCCTGGAGGGCGCGCTCGCCGGCGTGCACCACTACGAGGCCGCCTACTTCGCCTCGTACCCGCTGGTGCTCGCGTTCAAGGGCCTGGGCGTCTCCACCCTGCAGAACCTGATCTACCTCACGGCGATGATCAAGATCGGGACGTCCTTCATCTGGATGATCACGGTCTCCCTCATGACCGACATGGGCATCGCCTGGCACCGCTTCCTCGCCTTCCCGAACATCTGGTTCAAGCGCAACGCCAAGGGCGAGACCTCGCTGGGCGCGCTGCTGCCGATGACGAGCGGCGGCAAGCCGATCGACTTCACCGACCCCGGTGACGACGACGTCTTCGGCGTCAGCCAGGTGGAGCAGTTCTCCTGGAAGGGCCTGCTGGACTTCTCCACCTGCACCGAGTGCGGCCGCTGCCAGTCGCAGTGCCCCGCCTGGAACACGGGCAAGCCCCTCTCCCCCAAGCTCCTGATCATGTCCCTGCGCGACCACGCGCACGCCAAGGCGCCCTACCTGCTCGCGGGTGGCGGCAAGTCCATGGAGGGCGAGGAGAAGGCGTCTTCCGAGGTGTTGAAGGACGTGCCCGCCGCCGCCCTCGCCGAGGCCGAGCGCCCGCTGATCGGCACCGCCGAGGACAACGGCGTCATCGACCCGGACGTGCTGTGGTCCTGCACCACCTGCGGTGCCTGCGTCGAGCAGTGCCCGGTGGACATCGAGCACATCGACCACATCGTCGACATGCGCCGCTACCAGGTGATGATCGAGTCCGCGTTCCCGTCCGAGGCGGGCACGATGCTCAAGAACCTGGAGAAGAAGGGCAACCCCTGGGGCCTGGCCAAGAAGCAGCGCCTGGAGTGGCTCAAGGAGGTCGAGTTCGAGGTCCCGGTCGTCGGCCAGGACATCGAGGACCTCACCGAGGTCGAGTACCTGTACTGGGTGGGCTGCGCCGGCTCCCTGGAGGACCGCGCCAAGAAGACGACCAAGGCCTTCGCCGAGCTGCTCCACATCGCGGGCGTCAAATTCGCGATCATGGGCGGCGACGAGAAGTGCACCGGTGACTCCGCCCGCCGCCTGGGCAACGAGCCCCTCTTCCAGGAGCTCGGCATGGAGAACGTCATGGCGCTGAACATGGCGTTCGGCGAGGAGCTCGACGACGACGGCAAGGTGGTCCCGGAGTCCGCCAAGCCCAAGTCGGCGAAGAAGATCGTCGCCACCTGCCCGCACTGCCTGAACACGATCGGCAACGAGTACCCGCAGCTCGGCGGCGACTACGAGGTCATCCACCACACCCAGCTGCTGCAGCACCTCGTGGACGAGGGCAAGCTGGTCCCCATCACCCCGGTCGAGGGCATCATCACGTACCACGACCCCTGCTACCTGGGCCGCCACAACAAGATCTACACACCTCCGCGCGAGATCATCGCGAACGTCCCGGGCCTGCGGAACGAGGAGATGCACCGCCACAAGGAGCGCGGCTTCTGCTGCGGCGCCGGTGGTGCGCGGATGTGGATGGAGGAGCGGATCGGCAAGCGCATCAACAACGAGCGCGTCGACGAGGCCCTCTCCCTCAACCCCGACATCGTCTCCACGGCCTGCCCGTTCTGCCTGGTCATGCTCACGGACTCCGTGAACGGCAAGAAGAACGACGGCAAGGCGAAGGAGTCGATCCAGGTCGTCGACGTCGCCCAGCTCCTGCTGGACTCCGTCAAGACCCCGGCCGACCCGGCGGGCGAGGAGGCTGCGGAGACCGCGCCGGAGCCCGAGCCGGTCAAGTAGCCCGCACGAACAGGCCGGCGCCCCCTGTCTCGCAGGAGACAGGGGGCGCCGCTTTTCTCTGTCCACGGCTATGTCCAGGGTCTACGCGCCCTTCGGACCCGCCGACTGCACCACGTCGAACGACCACAGGGTCGCCCCGGAGGCCGCGGGCTTCGGCCGCTCCCCACCCTCGGAGCCGCCCTGGTGCGCGGACTTCATCGCCCCCTCCATCCAGGCCTGGAACGACTCCTCGTCCCGCCACCGCGTGTACACGAGGTACTGATCGGTCCCCTCGACCGGCCGCAGCAGTTCGAACCACTCGAACCCGTCGGACCCCTCCACGGCATGGGCCCGCGAGGCGAACCGCTTCTCCAGCACCTCGCGCTGCTCGGCGGGCACGGTCAACACGTTGATTTTAACTACGCTAGGCACATGACACCTCTCGTCAAACGGGGCCTCGACTGGACCCCTAACCTGGACCATGTGCGCGCAGTGTCCTACATCCGACAGTCAAGGAAGCGTGAGGACGACTCCGCGTCGTCCCCCGAAGCACAGCGGACCAAGTGCGAGGCGCTGATCACGGCCAAAGGCTGGGACAACGCGGGTCACTTCGCCGACGTCGGTAAATCCGGCTGGGACCCCAAGGTCGTCCGGCCGGAGTTCGAGGAGATGATGTCCGCCGTCCGCGCCGGGCACGTAGACGCAGTGGTCGTGTTCTCGCTGTCCCGCCTCACTCGACAGGGTGCCCTTGAGGCCATGCTGATCAATGAGGAGCTGGCCAAACACGGCGTGCTGCTCGTCAGCGTCGAGGAGCCCTACCTGGACACATCCACCCCCATGGGCGTCGCGATCTTCGGCCTCATCGCTGCGCTGGCCCAGCAAGAGTCCGACATGAAGTCGGCGTACATCACGGCGACGAAAGAGACTCTGAGGGCAGCGGGTAGCCACGTGTCCGGCATGGCCCCGTACGGCTTTCAGTCGACGCGTGAGCCGCGCGGGGAACTTGTGGTGGTCAAGCTGGTTCCCGATCCCGCTGAGGCCTCGTACGTGCGCGACATGGTGTCCTGGGCGCTGGGCGGCATGACCGCATCGGCCATGGCTCGCAAGCTGAACACTGAGGGCGTACCGACCAAAGCAGCGGACATGTCAGCGCGTGTGACCGCCCGCCGGGCCCGAGGCGTAAGCCAGCCACTGGAGCGTACGACGTGGGTGTCGTCCACTGTGCTCCGCATCCTCCGTGACCCGCGCCTTGCTGGCTACGCCGCCGAACGCCAGGGGACGAAGCGCGTCATCCTGCGCGACGACTCAGGGGCCCCGCTGGCTGCGCATGAGCCGATCATTCCGCCGGATGACTGGTGGCGCCTTCAGGACGTACTCGACGGCCGTGCGCCCCAGGTGGTCCGTCAGGGTGGGCGCTCCGTGCCGTCTCTGCTGGGTGGCGCCGGGATGCTCTTCTGTGGCGTCTGCGGGTCGTCCATGGTGACCGACCGGCGGGAGGGCAAGCAACTCTATCGGTGCAACCGGGCCCAGTCCGGCGCCGTACCGGGACACGGTGGTCTGGCCATCAACATGGACGCCGCTGACGACGTGGCGGTCCGTACCGTGTGGTCCCGCCTGACAGCGCTGGACCCCGAAGACCCGGAAGATCTCGAATGGCTCGCCGAGGCCGCACGCCGGTTTGCAGCGCAAGCGGACACGGGCGAGCGACAGGCCGAACTAGCAGCAGCACGCGCCGAGTTGGAGCACGTACGGGAAGCGCTCCGCACGCTGTATGTCGACCGGCAGGCAGGCTTGTACGCGGGTGCCGTGGGCGACCAGATGTTCCGTGAGTCCGTGGAGCGGTTGACAGCGCATGAGGCGCGAACGGCCGGACGCGTGGAAGAACTGGGGACCGCCGAGGCCGGCACGGTGGCGATCCCCTCGGAGTGGACGGACCCGGAGGGCGACCCGCTGGGGCCAGAGTCGACGTGGGCCGGTTGGGCCCTTTCCGAACGACGGGAGTTCCTTGCGCTGTTCGTTGACCGTGTAACCGTGGCACGCAGCGTGGGCAGAGGCCGGAACGCGAACACGGCGGAACGGGTGGCCGTGCACTGGGCGGAGGCACCAGCCAAGTAGGCGCCTGAGAGCCGTTCACGGCCCGTTGTCGGTAACCCTCGGCGGCGGGCCGTTCGGCGTTCCTGGGGTGTGTTTGCCTTCCCGAGGTGTTGGCGGCGACTGCATCTAGAGTTGTCGCACTTCGGTTCGGGTTTCGTCGGCGGTATGACGAAGTGTCGTTCGGGGGTGGGCCCCGCTAATCCTCTGCTTTGCCTCTTTACCCCTTGCCTGGACCCCTGGCCCAACCGTTGCGGCTACTGGCCTGTAGCGCCCTCACCGGAAGTTCTTCTTCACGATGATGGTTGCCTTCGCGGAGCTGGAGCGAGACATGATCGTTGAGCGGACCCGCGCCGGGCTGGACGCTGCAAAGGCTCAGGGTCGGACCGGCGGGCGCCCCACCGTCATGGATGCTGACAAGCTCGCTGCGGCCAAGGCGCGTAAGGCCAAGGGAGAGAGCGTCACAGCCATTGCCAAGGCGCTCGACGTGTCCCGCGCGACGCTGTACCGGGCGCTTGCCGACGCGGAGTGGTGACCCGGCCCGATTAAGAGACCGTCTGCCCACCGTGGGCGGACGGTCTTCCTCATGCCTTGGCGCAGGGGGGCGGGTCAATCTCTGAGCGGAGAGACCTCATGGACCCGGCCCCCATGCGCGCGTACATCGCTGCGAAATTACGACCCGGGGGTCGGCCCAGGTTGTAGCCACGGCCCACTACGGCTCATCAGCCATGGACCTGGTGCTCCACGCGGTGACGGATGTACTCGTCTGGATGCGATCGGGCGATCATCACTGCGGCCTCCACAAGGTCATGCAGCTCAGGCGGATAGGCCGACTTCCGCAGCGGCAGTCCGGGGAGAATGCAGCGCCGAACGTCGAGGTGCTCGTTATTCACGAACTCTCGGAGCGCGGCCTCGTACCACTCACCCACCATGACAGACCTGTCGTTGGCCTCTGGCTGGCTTTCGATGCCTGAGGCCTCAGCCCTGACTTTGGAGAGCCGAAGCGGCAGCGCCGACCAGTACCAAGCCCGCGCAGCGCCTGCCCGCTCCTGGTTGGTTCCCGTCCGCAGATAGTCCAGCAGCGCGGAGCGGACGCGTCGGTATCCGAAGGCATTCAGGGCCGGCTCAACGAACTGGCGGTTGAAGCTCGGGTCCGGGTCACAGACCGCCGCCTTCATGAGCACGACGAAGGACGGCTCGGACAGCACCAACTCCCGGCGGCATGCCTCGCGCAAGGCGCCGCGCACTTGGTGTCGCCACTGCCGCTCATCACCAGCAACTGACTCGGCGGCGACATCGAGCCTTAGAACCCGGACCATGTCCGCCAGGCACTGCTGGAACAGCTCCCTCCCGTCCTCCGTGCGCCCTGGCAGTGCCATGAACCCTTGCACGGCGCTCCCCGCGCCTCTCGCAGCCGTCTCGTCTCCGTCAACAGTCAATTGCCCCTCCGTTGTCCCAGGCCCACACGGAATGCTTCCCCAGCCCGTGCTTGGATGGCGGGCGGGGACGCTGAGCCAGTCTGCTGCTAGTTGGCCATCAGGGCGCGCAATTCGCATCGCTGCAGGTGTAGATTATGTGCTTACCTTGGCTACTTCATTGATCTTGACGACGCTCATGTCCTGCCGCAGGGGCGATCAGGACGGTGTGAGCGGGGATCGCATGCCGAGCCATTGTTCGGCGCCCCATGCCTCGAACCGCTCCACCTCGGTGAACCCCAGCTTCACCGCGAGCCGCATCGAGCCGAGGTTGGCGGTCTGGGTGGCGAGCACCACCGGCTCACCGGGAAGCACGCCGTCGAGCCAGCCGAGCGCGGCCGCACACGCCTCGCCGGCGTACCCGAATCCCCATGCCCGGGGCAGGAAGAGGTACCCGAGCTCGGCCTTGCCCACGGCAGCCGGACGACTGCGTCCCGTTGCCCTCCTGAGCAGGATCTGGCCGACCATCGACCCATCGAGATCGACGACGAAACTCCCGGGCCACCGTTCGGGCACCTCAGGCAGCTCGCGCTCGAGCTCACCGCGCGGCCGAGGACCGCCGAGGTAGGTATGGACCTCCGGTGAGGCAAGCAACTCGATGAACGCCCCACGGTCCCGGGCGTCGGACTCACGGAGCACAAGCCTTTCAGTCCGGATCGGCTCAGGCGGCCAGGCGACAGGTCCCAGATCTTCCATCCGTGCACGCTAACCAGTACTGAAGGCAGCTGAACGGGAAACGCTTGCCTCCGCCCGTATCCGAGACTCGGCGTCAATCGCAGGGGGACGCCCGGCATGCGGAGCTAGTAACGCAGGGCCCTGGCGACGTCGGTGCGGACGGGGCCGGACAGCTTGCGGTTGCTGTGGGCGGTGGCCTTGCCGTCCTTCCCCGCTCCGACATCGTTGAGCGTCACCACGGTGGTATCCAGGAGGTTGCCCGCCTGGTCGCGGAAGTCGACCTGGACCGCGAACGACTTCGCCGAGTCCGCGCTGTTGTGCGCACGCACCGCCACGGTGCTCCGCCCGTCGGCGTCCGTGGCCGGGGTGCCCAGGTGTACGTCGTCCTTGGCGTCGATCCCGTTCTGCACGTCCTCCAGGCGCCGTCTGGCCTCAGCCGAGGCCGAAGCCAGCGCGGAAGCACCCTGCGAGGCCAGCGACGGCACGGCGGAGGAGACCGCCGAGGCCGCCGAGGACACCACGGAGGAGGCGACGGACGAGGCCACGGAGGAGGCGATGGAGGCAGCCTTGCTACGACTGGTCGACGCCGTCCCCGAACTGTCGGAGCAACTGGTCATACCGGCCACGGCACAGGCCAACAGCAGTGCGGTCGCACCACACCGGGTGCTTCTCGTCCTCAGACGCCCTGCCATGTCTTCTCCCCTGCTGGACCGGTGGTTACCGACTCCCAGTCAAGGACGCCCGGCCGGTGACCGCACGCCGCACGGGGCCGCGCCGACGCACTTCACCCGGATGGCGCGACGCCGCCCGCCACCCGCAGTCTCCCGATCCCTGGGCCGGCCCGATTCACCCCTCGCGGGTGAGACACCCCGCTCAGACCACGGGCTCCCCGATCGCCAGCAGGTTGCCCTCGCTGTCGTGGAACCAGGCGCCGCGTTCGCCGCGGTAGCCCTTGCTCGGGTAGTTCCCCTCGACCTCGGCGATTCCGCCCACGGTCCGCAGCCCGGGTACGTCCACCTCCTCGAACTCCACACCGCGCCGCCGGAGTTCGGCGACCACCGCCTCGATGTCCGCCACCTCCCAGGCCATCTGCGTGAACGTGCCGGGCGAGGCCCCCGTCGACCGGAAGACCACGAAGTCCACTCCGCCGCACCGGTACAGCAGCCCGCCGGGCCGCTCGTCCACGGGCTCGAGCCCGAGCACCTCGGCGTAGAAGCGCCGGGCCCGGTCCAGGTCCTGCGCGGGCAGCCGGGTGGCCACCTTCCCCCGGGCCAGGAACATCCGTCCATCTGTGTCCATGTCTCCACTGTGCCGTCTCCCCCTGACACCGGCCTGCGAGGATCACCGGGACCGTACGGATACGACCGCACGCATACGACCGTGCGCATGCGGCTGTTGGAATGCTGAGGTGGGGGCGTGACCTTTCTGGTGCTGCTCGGTGTGCTGGTGCTCGTCGTCGGCGGGTGTGTGTGCGTGTGGTGGGCGGCCCGCGGCGGCCCCCGCTGGGCCCGCGCCGTGGCCACCGTGACACTGGCCGCCGGCGAGTTGGTGCGCCGGTCGGAGAAGAACGGCCGCCGGAGGCGCGACGGAGGTGGCGACGGCGACTAGGGACGACCGGAAGGCGGGAACAGCACAACAGGGGCTCACCGAAATCCCGTACAACCCTTACGCCTCACAGGCGGTCTCCTCATCGCGACACCGCGCGATCCCGGGATCATTCGCGACTCTTGGAGCCCCTCTTGCCCAGCCGTACCCCCGGCGCCGGCCTGCCGGCCGCCGCTCTGCCCATCGCCGCCCTGGCGCCGAAGGAAGCGGGAGCGGCCGTCACGGCCGGAGAGCCGGGCTGCCTCGGCGGCCGCCCGTACGGCGGCACCGCGCTCGCCGGCTGACCCGCTCCCTCACGTCGCCCGCTGCCCCAAGCCTCGCCGGCTGACGCCCTCCGGCCACCACGGCCCCGTACCGCCACCGCCCCACACAACCGGGGATGCCCGTCCGGTGTCCCCGCACGCCGCAGGAGAACCTGATGCACAAGCCCCTGAGACTCGCCCTCGCGACGGCCACCGCCGTCGCGCTGACGGGCGGGCTGGTCACCGTCACGGCCGCCACCGCGACAGCCGCCGACTCCGTCCACGTCCGGCAGGCCGACTTCAACGGCGACGGGATCGGCGACATCGCCACCTCCGCGTACACCGCGTACGTCAGCGGCCACAAGAACGCCGGCCAGGTCGTCGCCCTCTACGGCACCGCCACCGGCGTCTCCTCCGCCAAGCGCACCACGATCAGCCAGGACACCACCGGCGTCCCGGGCGCCGCCGAGGCCGGCGACGACTTCGGCGCGGCGCTGGCATACGCCGACTTCAACCACGACGGCTACGACGACCTCGCCGTCGGCTCCCCGGGCGAGAAGGTCGGCACCGACACGAACGGCGGCTCCCTGGTCATCCTGCTGGGCTCCCGAAGCGGCCTCACCGGCAGGAGCGTCAACGTCCCCGACCCGGCCCCCTCCTCCCACGACTTCTGGGGCATGAACCTGGCGGCCGGCGACTTCGACGGCGACGGGAAGGCGGATCTGGCCGTCGGCAGTTCCTCCAACGTCCTCTACGTCTACAAGGGCGGCTTCACCAACAGCGGCACGCCGGGCGGCCGTTACACCATCAAGCCGCCGATCGAGCAGGGCAGCAACGACTCACCGTACGGCCCGATGCACCTGACCGCGGGTGACGTCAACGGCGACGGCCGCACCGACCTGATCGTCGACGGCTACGAGACGAGGACCTCCCGGCACTGGAACACCAACTACTGGATCCCCGGCACCGCGAGCGGTCTGAGCGTCGCCGGCGCCAAGACCCTGAGGACCGGCGTCGTCACCGGTGTCGGCGACATCAACGGCGACGGCTACGGCGACATCGTCAGCGGTGCCTCGTGGGACGCCACCGCCAGTGACGGCGCCACGATCCCGGACTCCGCCAAGGGCGGCAAGGTGAACATCACCTACGGCTCCGCGTCCGGGCCGGGCCGCACCAGCGGTCTCACCCAGGACACCGGCAACGTCCCCGGTGCCTCGGAGACCGGCGACGGCTTCGGCTGGGACCTCGACCTCGGCGACGTCAACGGCGACGGCTTCCAGGACCTGGTGGTCAGCTCCCCGAACGAGGACCTGGGCGGTGTCACCAACACCGGTACGGTCACCGTCCTGTACGGCTCCGCCGCCGGTCTCAACACCACGTCCGGCATGCAGAACCTCGCCCAGAGCACGCCCGGCGTCCCCGGTGAGGACGAGAAGAGCGACCTGTTCGGCGCCGACGTCAAGCTCGACGACGTCACCGGCGACGGCAAGGCCGACCTGGTGGTGGGCTCGTACGAGAACGGCGGCGACGGGGCCATCACCTACCTGCCCTCCAACGGCACGAAGATCACCACGACCGGCTCCCGCGCCTTCTCCGCGAGCGCGTCCGGCGTCTCCACCACCGGAACCCCGCAGTTCGGCGCCTTGTTCGCCGACTGACCCGCACCGGCCCGGGACCGGCCGTCCCGCCCCCTTTGGATCTCCCTAGGGGACGCCTTTACCTCCCCCTTAGGGGATGTCACAGCTCGGCAGCAAAGCCGGGCCCGAACCGCCGGGCCCGGCACGTCACTCTGCGGGACCGGGTACGTTCGAAGGCGTGGCTGGATTCAGGATCGGACGCGGCGCCCGGAACAACGGCGCTCCGCAAACGCGACCGCAACAACCCCCGTACGGACAGCAGGCGCCGCAGGGGCCGTCGTACGGCTACCCGCCCGCCCCGCAGCCGTACCCGGGACAGGGGCAGGGGCAGTACGGAGGTGGTTACGGCGGCCGGGACGAACCGGAGTACTTCGGTGACGGCGGCTACGCCCCGCAGGGCGGCCCCGACCCGTACGCGGCCAACAACCCGGGCCACACCCAGGCGTTCTCGGTGGGCGAGGACCCGTACAACCAGGGCGAGACCTATCGCGCGGGCTCGGCGCCGGCCGGGCCGATCGGTCCCCGGCTGCACTGGAAGGACCTGCTGAGGGGGATCGTCCTCGCCCCCAACCAGACCTTCCTCCAGATGCGCGACTACACGATGTGGGGCCCGGCCCTCGTCGTGACGTTCCTCTACGGCCTCCTCGCGGTCTTCGGCTTCGACGGCGCCCGGTCGGACGCGATCAACGCGACCCTCTCCAACGCGGTGCCGATCGTCCTGACGACCGCTGTGGCGATGGTGATCTCCGCCTTCGTCCTGGGCGTGGTGACCCACACGCTGGCCCGTCAGCTGGGCGGTGACGGGGCCTGGCAGCCCACGGTCGGCCTCTCCATGCTGATCATGTCCCTGACGGACGCGCCCCGTCTGGTCTTCGCCATGTTCTTCGGCGGTGACGCGACGTTCGTCCAGGCCCTGGGCTGGGCGACCTGGGTCGCGGCCGGCGCCCTGCTGACCATGATGGTCAGCCGCTCCCACGACCTGCCCTGGCCGAAGGCCCTGGGCGCGAGCGCGATCCAGCTGATCGCCCTGCTGTCGATCGTGAAGCTGGGGACGTTCTAGACGCTGGGGACGTTCTGGACACGGCTCGGCGGGGGTGGTCAGGCTTCCGGATCCCAGCGCTCCGGTCCCACCCCCCGCCAGTCGATCCACGGCGACTCGGCCGCCTCCGCCGGATCGATCTCCAGACCGGCACGGCGGAGGAACTCCGCCAGGTCGACCAGGCTGTGGGCCAGGCCGAGGATCTCCCCGTCCACGCGGACACGCCGACCACCGGTGGGTGAGGGCGGAAGCACGATCACGCGAATCGGTCCGGACATGCCTTCAGGATCATCCGGTATGTACGGCCCCGCACTCCGGCCCGTCATGCAAGGCTCCTTTCGCCTCTTCCGTCGGCGTCCACCCTCGGCGTCTGCCTTCTGCGTCCACCCTCGGCGAATTATCGCTCACATGTTCGATTCAAACACCACGCCTGTACCCGTTCGAGACAGGGGTATGTGTTGCGAGGCCGAGTGTCGTGGGCCGGAGGCTCAGCCGGACACCGCCTGAAGAGGCAGAACGACGATCGCGTAGGCGACGATCGCGCAGGGCACGGCCGCCGCCAGGGTGAACGCACGCTCGCGGTGCGTGCGGGCCATGAGGAGCGGGACCAGGGCGAAGACGGCGAAGCAGGCCCAGGCCTGGGACGCGCGATGAAGGTCCCAGGCGGCCGTCACCCCCTCCATCCCGAAGAGCCCGGCGAACGCGGCCAGGCCGGCGACGCGCACCCGCACACCCTCGCCGCGTCGCCACCAGCGGCCCGCGACACCGAACAGCGGTCCGGCCACACACGCCATGCCGAGCCAGACGAGCGGGAAGAGCAGGTCACCCATGCCGTCCCGCCCGAACTCGGCGTAGCCGTAGTACCCCACGACGAGCCCGGCCTCCGCACCGAGCCCCCCGACAGCGGCCAGGCGAGCCGTCCCCCGGCGGGCGAGCACGGCACCGCCGACGAAAGCGACGGCCGACCAGACGGCACCCGAGTTGGCGAGCTGGTTCCAGCCCCCTGGAAGCCACCCCTGGGCCAGGTTGGTGAGCACGCCCAGCAGCACCCCACCAACCGCCGCCGCGGCCACCGCGGCACCCCAGGCACCGGCGCCGCCGCTCCGTACCGCCGGCTCGTCGGGTATCGCAGTCGCCGCCATGCCGGCCTCCACGCTCGCACACCGCACTCCTCTTATGAGCGCGCACTATACACACAACGTATACGCGCGGTGTATAGACGCCCGGATCCCAGCCCGGGAGGGCGAGCCCCCGCTCGCCTCAGAGCGCTTCGTTCGACGGAGTGACGGGCTCGCCCGTCTTACGCACCACAGGCAGGACACTCCACGGGAAGTTGATCCAGTCGTCCGTGCGCTTCCACACGTACTCGCACTTCACCAGCGACTGCGACTTCTCGTAGATGACGGCGGAGCGGACCTCGGCGACGGCGTCGAGGCAGAAGTCGTGGACCAGTTTCAGGGTCTTGCCGGTGTCGGCCACGTCGTCGGCGATCAGCACCTTCTTGTCGGTGAAGTCGATCGCGTTGGGGACGGGCGCCAGCATCACCGGCATGTCGAGCGTCGTCCCCACACCGGTGTAGAACTCCACGTTCACCAGGTGGATGTTCTTGCAGTCCAGGGCGTAGGCGAGTCCGCCGGCGACGAAGACACCGCCGCGGGCGATGCTCAGGACGATGTCGGGTTCGTAGCCGTCGTCGGCGATGGTCTGCGCGAGCTCGCGGACGGCCGTGCCGAAGGCCTCGTAGGTGAGGTTCTCGCGCGGGGCGCTCATACCTGCGTCCGGTGGAAGTTGAGGAAGGACCGGGAGGCGGTGGGGCCGCGCTGGCCCTGGTACCGGGAGCCGTAGCGCTCGCTGCCGTAGGGGAACTCGGCGGGCGAGGAGAGGCGGAACAGGCACAGCTGGCCGATCTTCATGCCGGGCCACAGCTTGATGGGGAGCGTCGCGAGGTTCGAGAGCTCCAGGGTGACGTGACCGGAGAAGCCGGGGTCGATGAAGCCGGCGGTGGAGTGGGTGACCAGTCCGAGCCGGCCGAGGGAGCTCTTGCCCTCCAAACGCGAGGCGAGATCGGTGGGGAGCGTGATGACCTCGTACGTCGAGGCCAGGACGAACTCGCCCGGGTGCAGGATGAACGGCTCGTCGCCCTCCGGCTCCACGAGCCGGGTGAGGTCGACCTGCTCGACGGAGGGGTCGATGTGGGGGTACTTGTGGTTCTCGAACACCCGGAAGAACCGGTCCAGGCGCACGTCGACACTCGACGGCTGCACCATGGATTCGTCGTAGGGATCGATCACCACTCGCCCGGCGTCGATCTCGGCCCGGATGTCCTTGTCTGAGAGAAGCACGCCCCGAGGATACGCAAGGCGCGTGGGCGGCCCACAATCCTGCCGCGCCACGCGCCTCACGTCCGCCTGTTACCGCCGCGCGCTACCGCTTCTCGAGACTGACCGGCACGACACTGCGCAGCCGGGCACAGCGTGGACACCGCATCAGCCGACCGGGGCCGAGACGCTCGGCCTGCTGCATCGGGAACGAAGCGGTGCTGAAGACGTGCCCATCGGCACAGCGGACGACGGTGCGCTCCATCAAGTCCATGAGTCCCTTCCCCAAGAGCCGCGCCCGGATGCTGCTCACCGGACGACAAATGCCACATTACGGGATCAAAGGAACGACTCTCCAGGCGGCACTCCGACCTCACCCGGACCCTCTCCCACCCCTCCACCGTACGCCCCAACTCCGGCGCCCCGCAGCCCCATCGCCCCCCTGAAACGCACTCAGACCCCACGGCTTCGGCGCCGGGGGTCTGGGATGAGGTAAGGTAACGTTGCGTTCCGGCACCGACCCTGGTCGGCGTCTTACGCGGGTGTAGTTTAATGGTAGAACATCAGCTTCCCAAGCTGAGAGCGCGAGTTCGATTCTCGTCACCCGCTCCATGAAGAAGGCCCAGGTCAAAGACCTGGGCCGTTTTGCTATCCGCTGTGATCACTCACCGCGTGCCAGATTCGTGCCAGAACACTGATCGTCTGGATCGTTGGGGAGGACATGAGCAACCAGATCGCCGGATGGATCATGGATCGTAACCTGCGTGCCTTCCTGGAGCTGCTGTCCCGCTACGTCGACTATGCGTTCGATGACACCGACTGGGACACCATCGAAACCGGTGTCTGGGACACCGACGACGAGAAGTCCGACGGCTGGTACTCGTATCCGCTCGCCGGCACGAGCGCCACCCTGGAAGTCGGCCTCGCCCGCTCTGTCGGCAGCGAGGTGATGTCCGTCAGCGTCACCGGGGTCGAGACGCCTGAGCTCCAGCTCCGAACCGACACTCTGCTGTCCGCATTCGCCAGCATCTGACTACCGTGATGTCCCCCAGGCGTCCGAAACCTTGCCCCTTGGCGAGTCAGCGCTCCTGTGACGTATCTGGCACGGCAGCAGCTTCCTGGCGCGCCTTTCGTACAGTCGCATCGAGCCCCGCAGCAACTTCCTGCTGTCGGTCGTAGTCGGAGTGCTGATAGATCAACGCCGCCTTCTCGGAGGACTGGCCGGCGCGGACCATCGTGTCCTTGAGGGTGGCGCCCGAGCGGGTCGACAGGGTGTGTCCGGTGTGGCGAAGGTCGTAGAACCGGAAGCCCTCCGGGACGCCGACGACAGTACGGGCCTTCCGCCACTTCCGGCCGAAGGTGCTACGGCGGAAGGGGGCGCCCTTCTCGCCGAGGAAGACCAGCCCGTCAGGTCCCTTGCCCGCGAACAGCTCCATGTGGAGACGCAGCTCCGGGCGGAGGAACTCCGGCAAGTAGACGGTCCGGGTACCAGCTTCGGACTTGGTGTCGCCGGGGGCACGTCGACCGTTTGTGCGCTCCGGCTCGGCAAGGCGAACCGTGATCTTCAGTTGGTCGACGTTGATGTCCCTGCGACGGAGGCCAGCCAGTTCCTCGGGGCGGAGAGGGCCATAGGCGCCGAGGTAGACCATGAGGCGCCAGCGGGGGCCGAGCTCGTCAGCCAGGGCGTCGACCTGGGCGACCGTGGCGATGCGGCGTTCTGCTGCCTTCTCCTTTCCGGCGCCCTTGATCCGGCACGGATTGCGCTTGATCAGGTCGTCGTCCACGGCCGTCTCCATGATGCCTTTCAGGAGCCGGTACGCCTTCGCGGTCGTGGTCCTGGCGCCGGTCGTACGGAGACGTTCAGCACGCCATTCGCGCACCCGGGGTGCGGTGATCTCGTCGAGGTCCGAGTCGCCGAAGGTCGGAAGGATGTGGTCGTCGAGGAGGTAGTGGTACAGGTCCTCACTTAGTACCGAGAGCTCCCGTTCCTCGACCCACTTCTCGGCGTACAACCGGAAGTTGGCCGATCCTGCCTCCGGGTCACGCCACTCCCCCCGCCTGATCTCCGTCTGCTTCTCAGCGAGCCAGTCGTCAGCGTCCGCCGTGGTCGCGAAGGTCTCCGGAGCGGGGCGCATGACGCCGTCCGGGCCCGGATAGCGTGCCTGGTAGCGCCCGGACGGAAGGCGTCTGATCGCGCCGAAACGGCGGCGCCTGCCCTTACCGTTGGCCATCAGGCAGCCCTCCTATCGCTCAGGCGAGGCCGCCTCAGGGGCTGAACAGTCCGGGCCTGGATGAACTCCTCCACCGCGCTCTCCGGGATGCGCACATGCCGGCCCACCTTCACGTACCGGATGCGCCGCTCCTCGATCAGCCGCCGGGGGAAGCGGGCGGTCGTACCGAGCAACTCGGCGACCTGGTCGACGGACAGGTACCGGTCTTTCATGCGGTGGGCTCTCCTTCCGTTCCGGGGGCGGGTTCGAGTGATGCGGCAAGCCAGGCTTCGGCGGAGGACAGGCCCGTTCCCGCGAAGACCCAGTGGGCGAGGACGTACGTGGTGTCGGTGTCGCGTTCGGGCTGTCCGATGGCTGCCTGTGCGCGGCGCCATTCGGCGCGGGCGTCGCGGAGGGCGCCGAGGGTGGTGGAGTAGCGGCGGGATTTGGTGGAGAAGTGGCCGCGGAAGCCGAGCATGTGGGCCCAGGCGCGCAGGCGGAGTTGTTCGAGGCTCTTGCGGGCGCCGAGGTCCCAGGCGGTTCGGATCAGGCGGCGGGCGTGGTCGTTGATGTCGAGCTGGGCGAGTTCGGCGGCGAACCTCAGGGGGCGGTCGAGAGCTCCCGTGGCGGTTTCGGCGCCCTTGGTGGCGTACTTGGCGATGTATGCGGCGACCGCGCGTTCGGTGAGTTCCTGGCCGTCGTTGAAGTCGGCGGATTTGATGGTGCGGACGTCGAGTTGGCGGCCGAAGGTAAAGGTGGGAGTGCGGCCGTCGATGGTCGGGCCGTCCACGCGGACCTTGGCGGTGGCCGTGCGGATGGCGTCGGTGAGCAGCTCGGCAGTGGCCCAGGCCGGAGGCGGGGTGTCACCGCCTCCGGGGCCGTCGATGCGAATGACAGCGTGGAAGTGGACGGCGCCACGCTTCTGGTACTCGGCGACCTTGGCGAACGACACGCGCGCGTGGTCGCGGAACCGGCGCTGAGAGAGCCCAGCACGCTTGGCGACTTCCCGGCGCAGGTAGGTCGAGAAACGCCGCCAGAGGGCACCAGCGTGGGCATTCCAGAGCACGGCCCCTTCGTAGTCATACGTGTCCGGGTCTAGCGGGGTACCGAGAGCGCCGTCGTCCTGGTCGTGGTGGACGCCGCAGCGGCAGGGACGGCCGCTGGAGGGACGGTTGTGGACCGGGCCGAAGCTGGGGGCCGTGAAGGTGGCGAACACGCGCGGGTGTGCCGCCACGTGCCCCGGGATGCCCTTGCCGCCGCGCAGCCCGGAGGTGATCAGGTGGAACGTGTCGCGCCGGTACACCTCCGCGCACGCCGGACAGCGGGTCGTTCGACGGTTGTTGCAGCGGACGAGGAGTTGGCCGGCCGGAAGGTCGGCCGAGTCGAGGTGATGGAGGACGTTGCCGATCTCGCCGGTGGTGGTGTCGACGTCGTACTCGGTGCGGTGGCCGTCGAGGCGGATGGGTTGGGTGCAGCCGCCGAGGGTGGAGAGCTGACGGAGGATACCGGGGAGGGTGCCCTGGGCGGCCAGGTTCGCGACTTCCGGGAGTGGGGCCGGAGTGGTGCGGATGAAGATGGCGTTTCTCCTTCTGGCTGGCTCGGTCGGGAGGACAGGCCCCGGGGCGGCGTAATGCTTGGTCGTGTGCCGCCGCCCCGGTGGCCCGAAGGGGCGTGAGATCAGCGCCGGTTGTGGTCGCGGAGCATGGAGCGCAGGACGACCGCTGCGACGGCTACGGAGATGGCCGTAACGGCGACGGCGGCCAGGAGCGCGGTCAGGACGACTCCGCCGACGAGCACCACCGCGACCGTCTTCTTGTCGATCGAGACCGACGGCAGGGAGCGCCGTACGGGCGCCGGGTCGGTCGTGGCCGGGGCGTGGGTGTGCGCGGGCGGCGGGGTCGGGCTGTCGGGGTACTTGGGCAGGAACACGAGAACCTCTCCTTATCTACTCGTCTAGTCATGTGAGCCGTTTATGACGTCCACGCCGGACCGCGTGCCGGACTCGATCGCGGGCGCCATGAAGGTGTGGGAGAGCCAGAAGCCGAAGAGAGCGATCAGGACGACGACCCAGGTACGGACGCCGAGGAACTTGACCGCTCCCCAGGCGAAGAAGCCGAGGACGAACACGAGCGGGAGGCTGACGGTCACGGCGGGGAGGTCCCTTTCAGCGGGCGGGGCAGCGGTGGGTGCGGGCAGCGAGTTCAGCGGCGGCGCGGCTGTCGTAGTCGGCGGAGAAGGCGCAGCGCGGGGCGGTGCAGGCGGCGGTGTGTTTCTCACGGCCCCGGTTGTCGTAGGCGGTGCCGACCTGGACGGGGCCGATGCGGGTGACGTTGCGGAAGCGGCGGTTGGCGGTCATGGTCAGTCCTCCTGTCGCAGGCTGGAGCCGGGGAACTCGTTCAAGATCCGGGCAGCTTCGGCGGGGTCTGCAGTGCGATCGGCGGCCTCTTCCGCCAGGAGCCGGGCCAGCGTCGGGCGTCCGGTGTCGGCCATCTGGCGGGCCGCTTCGAGGTAGTCGGCGGCGGTGTTGAAGCAGAAGAGCGGCATGGTTCCTCCTGTTCAGGTGAGTTGTGCGGCGATGGCTTCGGCCATGGGGGCCGGGACGCCGAGGCGGGCACGGAGGGTCGGGGTGTCGATCGGGATGCCGGTGCGGGTGTGGTGCTCGGCGGCGACCTTGCGGGCGTGTTCGACCAGCGCGGCCGGGACCGGTACGGCTGGACGCTCGGGCGCCTCGATGGCGGGGTGGGCAGGTGGTTCGGGGGCGGGTTCGGGCGGGTGCTCCTGGTCCTCGATGACCTCGACGTCGTGCTCGGTGTCGTTGTCCGGTTTCGTTGTTGGGGCGGAGTGGGCGAGGAGTGTGCCGCCGAGGAAGGCGACGGCGGGCCAGCCCGCGACGAGGATGCGCAGCCAGGCCGGCACCTGGTGGATGTCGAGCAGTCCGGCGGTGGCGACGTTGGCGCCGAGGGATGCGGTCAGGGCGATGACGAACCAGCACCAGGAGGACGCTTTGCCGCCCCCGGTGCGGAGCCGGCGCCAGGCGGCGACGAGCAGCAGGTCGACGCTGATCGGGTAGGCCCACGCTTTCCAGCCGTCCTGTCCGGCCGCCGCAGCGATGTCGTGCAGGTGGGCGAAGGACAGCGCGGCGGCGATGAGGGCCTGGACGAGTACCGCGTCGACGCGGGCCAGCAGGGCGCGCACGATGTGCCTCCTTCCGGTTTCGGGCATGGCGGGGGTAGGGACGTGGCGTGAGGCGGTCACGCCAACCGGGGTTGGGGTGGAGGGTCAGTCGGTCACCGGGCGCGGCTTGAGGACCGGGGCCGGGGCCTCGACCGGCCGGAGGGGCACGGCGGGGCGGAAGGGCTTGAGCGTGGGCAGGTCGGGGACCAGGTGCGCGGAGGCGCGGCAGATCTCGGCAGCGTCGCCGAGGGAGAGGTAGGGCGTGCGGATGCGGGACCAGCCGCCGGAGGTGTCACCGGCCACGGCGAGGCCGGGCCGTTCGGGGGCGATGGCGCAGGCCGCCATGACCGCTTCCGGGGCGATGTCGCCCAGCGCCATCTTGGCGGAGGCTTCGTCGTTGACGCGGTGGCACACGCGGCCGGTCAGCTGAGCCCGCAGCATGGTGGCGCCCTTGCCGAGTTCGGCGCCGAAGCGCTGCCCGCACACCTCCAGGTAGATGCCGGCGGCGCGGCCGAGCTGGGCGAGGCGGATGAGCTGGGTGACCATCTCATCCCGCCGTTCCTCGTCCTTCTTCGTGGCGACGAGGAAGAGTTCGGCGACCTCGTCGACGAACAGCACGATCGGCGTGGGCCGTTGGTGGGCGGGCAGGCCCCAGATGTCGGAGGTGATCTCCTCGTCGGGAGTGTCCGGGGCGATGCCCTGCCGGGCCTTGATCAGGTCGTATCGGTCCTCCATTTCCTTGACGAGCACGGGCAGCAGCTCGGCCGCCTGCTCCGGGTCGGTCGCGAGTGCCGAGAGCCGGGCCGCGAACGGCGCCAGCTCCACGCCCCGCTTGCAGTCGATGCCGACCAGGGCGACCGACTGCGGGGCCAGGCCGGTGATGAGGTGGCGCAGGTACATCGACTTGCCGGACAGGGTGGCGCCGAGGGTGAGTTGGTGCGGGATGGTGCGGTAGTCGCGTACGAAGGGCATGGCGTCCTCCCGCAGTGCGACCGGGATGGACAGGTAGCCGCCGCCGACCTTGCGCGGCATCCGTACCCGCCGCAGGACGTCGAAGCCGACGAGCCGCAGTTCGACCACGCCTGGCTTGACGGTGGTGACGTATACGGCGTGAACGCCCCAGGCGTGCCGCAGCCGTTCGGCCGAGGCGGCGACGTCGGCGGGTTCCTGCCCCGGGGCGAGCCGGAGCCGGAGCCGCAGCCCGGTCGAGGTGGGCCGGATCGGGCCCCGGCGCGGCGGTACGGGCCGCACCTCGCGGTTCGTGGTGGCTTTGACCGCCAGGACCCGCAGCCGGGACGGCGCGACGGTCAGCCCGCACGCGTCCATGACTGAGCCGTAGGAGCCGAGGAGCTTGGCGGTGGATATCGGGAGGCCGACGGTGGACCAGTACACGCCCGGGTGCTTGGCCCGGGTGTAGGCGGCCCCGCCGCCGAGTGCGGCGAGGGGACCACCCACCTCCAGGAGTGTCGTCAGGTCGGTCATCAGGCGGCGGCCTCCGTGCCGGTCGCCGGGAAGGCGGCCGGGGTGACGGCGGCGGCGCGGAAGGCGATGCCGTGCCGCTTCTGCCCGTTGAACACGGACTCCCACGGCCGGGCGACCAGTCCCGGGAGCGAGACCGGCGCACCGAGCGCCAGCCCCTCGGAGACACCGCTCTCCGGAACGGTGACCTTGATCAGCGAGGACTCGCCGTCCTCGATGTGGACGACGCCGATGGTCATCAGCGCCTCACCGCTGACGGCGTCCTTGGCGATCTCGCCGGTCTGCCGGTCGCGGACCTTGGGCTCGGGAGCCTCGGTCAGCAGGATCGTCGCGGCCGAGGTCTCAATGCGGATGGTACGCAAGGAACTTCTCCTATCTACTCGTCTATACATGTAGCGTCCTGCGAACCCGATGCCGGGATCGCGTGGACCACTATGCATCACAACTTGCCCACTCGTCTATACGAGTAAGCGTGTTGGGGTGTACGAGTCCGGGAATCACCCCCGCGCATCACCGCAAACCATGACGATCAGGTCGCAGGGAGCTGGTACGACAGCACGTATGCGTCAGCCGCCATGACCGTGTCGCAGATCTCGACGGCCCGCCCCTCGGTATCGAAGGCGGTGCGGATGAGGTGGATGACCGGGACGCCGGAGGCCAGGCGGAGCGTCTTCACCTCGGCCGGCGAGGGCATCCGGGCCCGGATCTCCTCCTCGAAGTGGTCGAGTCGGTGGCCGAGTTCTTCGAGGCGGGCGTAGATGCCGCCGGGCCCGGGGTTGGGTTCGGCGATCTGCGTGCCGCGTGCGATGTCGAGCGGCAGGAAGGAGGTGGCGAACTCGACCGGCCGCCCGTCCAGCAGATATCGCCGCCGACGGGCCAGCACCCGCCGTACGGACCCGAGCCGTGCGGAGACGTCGGGACTGGCCTTCTCTTCCTTGACCTCCAGCGAGTCGACCTGGGGGTGGCTGCCGGCGGCGTCGGCCTCGACGATGAAGGCGGACTTGCCCTGGTCCCGGTGCCGTCGCGCGAACCGGTCGGAGGCCAGGCGCCGCACGGGTGGCCGGGGCCTGACGAAGACGCCCTTGCCGTGTTCGGCGTGCACGAGCCCTTCCCCCTGGAGGATGGAGAAGGAGTTTCGGACCGTCATACGGGATACCCCGTAGTGCTCGACAAGGTCGGCTTCCGAGGGCAGCTTGTCTCCCTCGTGGAATCGCCCGCGGTCGATGGCTTCGCGCAACTGGTCGGCGATCTGCCTAAAGACCGCACGATCACTTGTGGGGTCGAGGTCGCCGAGGAGGCCGGAAGGAAGAGAAGGGCTCACGCGCATACTCCTTTAGGTATCTAGACGTGTGGGCGAGTCTTGTTGCTACGGTGGAGAGCCTAGCCAGCCGAGAGGGCCGAGGAACGTGAGCATGGACCGTCCGCACTCCGTGAGCGTCGCCGGAGTGATCGTCGACGCCCAGAACTGTGCCCTCTTGATCCAGCGCCGCGACAACGGCAAGTGGGAACCCCCGGGCGGCGTCCTCGAACGCGAGGAAACCATCCCCGAGGCGCTGCAACGCGAAGTCCTCGAAGAAACCGGCATCAAGATCGCCCTCCCGGCGACGCTGACCGGCGTCTACAAGAACATGACGGGCCTGATCGTCTCGCTGGTCTTCCGCTGCCAGGCCGCCGACGGCGTGCCCACTACTGGCGACGAGACCCGCGCCCTGCGCTGGGCCACCCGTGAAGAAGTCTCCGACCTTGCCGACGAGGCGTACGCGATCCGCGTCCTGGACGCACTCGACGCGGCGTCCCCGCCGGCCATCCGCGCCCACGACGGCGTGAAACTCGTCTAGCCAAAACCCGCTGCACATGGCGGCCTACCAGCACGAAGGAACTTGTATGCACGAGTATACGAGTACGGCCCGGGTCTGGGGCCTGTCTTGCCCAGGATTCCCGGAAGAAGTCAGCCGGGCCCGCCGCTGGACCCGCGACATCCTGCGCGGCTCGCCCCTGGCCGAGGACGCCGAACTGATCGTCAGCGAACTGAGCGCAAACGCGATCCTCCACACCGGCAGCGGGCAGGACCGCGGCAGCTTCCACCTGGCCCTCGCGGTATCGGCACAGGTGGTCGCCCTGTCGGTAACGGACGAAGGAGGCACGGGCAGCGCCCCAAAGGTCGAGCACCAGGACCAGGAGGCGGAACACGGCCGGGGCCTGGGCATGGTCAGCGCCCTCGCACACCGCGTCATCGTCCACGACAGCCAAGGCGGCTACACCATCACCGCAGAACTCTTCACCGCCGGCCATCCAGGAGGCTCCCCGTGGTGACACCGACCTCGACCGAAGCCTTACCCGGACAGGCCGGCACACAGCGCACCGCATTCCAGTGCCTCGCCGCCGCCTATCCCCACCACCAGCCCCGCTCGATCACCCTGAGCGTCCACGACGCCAGCAGTGCCCGCCTGGCGTTGCGCTGGCTCAAAGAGCGTACGAGCCACATCACCGACCAACTCGACGCCCCACACGCCCGCCCAGGCCGCCACTGGCTCACCGACGAGGCCGAGCACGAACGAGCCCTCACCTACCTGACCACCGGCACGGCCTACCAACTCACGCTCCACGACGAACACACCCGCTACGTCCTCGTCACCTACCCACCAGGACCGGCCGCATGAAGACACCCACTCCCGGCTACTGGTGCGAATGCTGGACCCAAGACCTCACCACCGGACAGCCACCAACGCTGCGAGCCTCCATCGACGCCTACACGGCGCCCCAAGCGGACAGGTGGATCGCGGTCACCCTGCGCACCATCTCACCGGCCCTCGACGCCGACGCATCCGAAGAGGCATGGGACTGGCTCTACGACGGCCGCATCGAGACCAGGCGGGCCCTCCTACGCGCCGAACCCTGCACGGTGTCAGTCACCCAGACCAACACCCGCATCACCTGGACGATCCGCCCAGTCCTCTTCATCCCGCTCGCCCACCGCCAGGGCACCCAACTCCCAGCCTGCGCATACGCCTTCACGCCCCAGCCGACCGACTGAGTTACAACTTTCTCTACGGGTTCAAGGGCCCGCGCAAGCGCGGGCTGGCCCCTTGGGCCCGACCCCTCTGCGCCTACGGGGGAGTGTAAATCTAACGGCGGATCCGACGATCATGGGAGAGACGTCAAGTGACTGATACCGCCGTGGAGTTGGAGACCGTGGAGCCTGTCGAGAGTGCCCAGTTGGGGCAGCCTGTGCCCGTGTCCGACGAGCAGCTCGTCGCGATGCTGGTGGAGCGTGCCCGGTCGGAGGGGCTGCAGCTGACCGGGGAGGGTGGTCTGTTGCAGCAGCTGACGAAGCGGGTGCTGGAGTCCGCCCTGGAGGGCGAGATCACCGATCACGTCGGCTATGACAAGCACGACGCGGCCGGCAGGAACAGCGGCAACAGCCGCAACGGCACCCGGGCCAAGACGGTACTGACCGACGTCGGCCCGGTCGAGGTGAAGGTGCCCCGCGACACCGCGGGCACCTTCGAGCCGCAGATCGTCCGCAAGCGGCAGCGCCGTCTGACCGGCGTGGACGAGATGGTGCTCTCGTTGTCAGCGAAGGGCCTCACGCACGGGGAGATATCGGCTCATCTGGCCGAGGTGTACGGGGCGGAGGTGTCCAAGCAGACCATCACCACGATCACGGACAAGGTGATGGAGGGCATGGCGGAATGGCAGGCCCGCCCGCTGGACCGCGCTTGATTTCCATCGATGGTTGCGAACGCTCAGGAAGGAGATCGTTCGCATGCCTCGCGGAGGAGCCAACCGCAAGCCGACGGCGGCCAGACAGC